>NZ_JAUCGU010000003.1:0-256651 GCF_059916625.1 Chromobacterium sp. CCUG 76385 | reverse complement strand
CGCGTTATGCTGAGCAGCGGACTGGCATTGTCGGAACGCCGCGCTTGCCGGCTTGTGGGGCTTTCCCGAGACGCCTGCCACTTGCGCCTGGCGGAACGGATGGGGCGGATTGCCGGCTGATGGCAAATAGGGTTGGATGATGGGGGCGGGTCGATGGCCGCCCCTTCTTCTTTGGCGGGTGATGATTTCCGGGTAGCGGAAAGAAAGGTTGAGCATGGATGAGTTGTGGCGGCAGTTCGAGGCATGGCTTGCCGAGCATTGGCCGGATGGGCTGGCGAGCTTGAATCCGCCGGCTAGCGACGCTCAAATCGCCGAGCTGGAGCGGCAATTAGGCGCGAAGCTGCCGGCCGATTATGTGGCCTGCCTGAAGATTCATGACGGGCAGAGCGGCGGTGACTTCCTGTTCGACGGGATGGAATTCCTGTCTTGCGAGGAGGTGTACCGGCAGTGGCGAGTCTGGAAGGAACTGTTGGACGATGGCGTTTTCGCTGGCGAAATATCGGAGCCGGAGGCGGGCATCAAGAACGACTGGTGGAATCCGCGCTGGATTCCCTTCACCCACAACGGCGGCGGCGATCATCTATGCCTGGACTTGGACCCAGCGGAGTCTGGCACGCTTGGGCAGGTGATCACGATGTGGCATGAAACCGGCGACCGCGAGCGGGTGGCGGCAGGGTTTGAAGCGTATTTCGCCGATTTTGTGGCCGGCGCGCTGGATGGCCGCTACGTGTATTCGGAAGAGTATGGCGGCTTGGTAGACGCGGCGGACGTCGCATGATGCTGCCGCGAGCGGTTTTCTTCGATCTGGACAACACCCTGGTGCATCGCGACGCCAGCATTGATCTTTACGCCCGCCGGTTTTGGCGCGATTTCGGCGATGCCATCGATGGCGGCGGCGAGGCGCACGTCGCCGAGCTGGTGAAGTGTTGCGACAACGGCGGCTATCTGCCTGCCGGCTCGCCGTTCACTTCGATCAAGCAGGCGGTTTCCCATGGTTTGAAAACGCAGATCGTCTGGCGGCAGGCGGTGGAGCAGGACGCGCTGCTGGATCATTGGGAGCGCCATAACGCCGTTTGCACGGCGGCGATGCCGGGGGCGGCGGAGGCGGTGGGCTTTCTGGCGGCGAATGGCGTGCGCGTGGGCGTGATTTCCAACGGCAGCCACCGTACGCGGCTGGAAAAGGTAGCGCAGTTGCCGTTTGCCGCGGCTATCGAGCTGACAGTCAGCTCCGAGTCGGCCGGCGTGAAAAAGCCGGACGCGGCGATTTTCCGGCTGGCGGCCGCGGCGCTGGGGGTGGCGCCGGTGTGGCTGAGCGGCTTTCACGCTTGGCCGGCGGATGCGGCGCCGCCACCGCGCCACTGGCGTCGTTGGCCCAATTGGCGGATTTTTCGGCGCGCTAGGCGGCCGCGGCGCGCCGCCTATTGGCTTTCCTGGCCGCGCGTTGGCGGCTCCACCCCCACCACCCGGTCCCGTCCGCCGTTCTTGGCCTGGTACAGCGCTTTGTCCGCGCGCGCCAGCGTGCTGTGTATCCGCTCGTCCTCCTGCCACAGCGTGACGCCGACGGAGAACGTCTGCTGGTCCGGCAGGTTGCGGCGCAGCGATTCGATGCGCGTCACCGCCTGCGGCAGGTCGCAGTCCATCAAGGCCAGCACGAATTCCTCGCCGCCAAAGCGGGCGAACAGGTCCGATTGCCGCATGCGCGATTTGATCAGCAACGATGCTTCGCGCAATAGCCGGTCGCCCTCGGGGTGGCCATAGGTGTCGTTGAATTGCTTGAAGTGGTCCAGATCGAACAGCGCGATGGCGAGGGGGTAGCGGTAGCGTCGGGCCGTGGCCAGCATCATTTCGATCTGCAAGTCCCAGGTGCGGCGGTTGGGCAGTTGGGTCAACTCGTCGGTGCCGGCCAGCGACTCCAGCTTCTGCATCAGGCTGCGCATCTGGCTCAGCCATTTGTGCAGCAGCCGGACCAGCAAAAATCCCATGGCGCTGGCGATGATCCACATCACCAGCATCATCCAGCGGGCGACGATGCCGTAGGAGTTGGATTGCGCCACTTTCTTCATCAGGTCCAGGGTGATCGATACCGCCAGCGTGTTGGCGCTTTCCGAGATGTGGTTGAAGATGCGGATTTCCTCGTTCATGACCAGGTTCGATGCCTTGTCCTGCGAGGCGGCGTCCTGGGCGCGGTATAAGGCGATGATTTTGCGATCCAGGGCCATGAAGCGGTTGAAATCTTCCTGCACGCTGTTGAGCTGGCTGCGTTGGTCATTGGCGAGGCGCATCGCGCGCAGCTTGCTGAGGTCTCGGTTGAAGTTGTCGGCGGAGCGTAGAAACTCCGACCGGCTGATCGAATCGTTGCTGCTTGCGCCTGCCACGTGGCGGACGATGTCCAGCGCATAGCCGGTTTGCCAGCCGTTCAGGTCCGCGGCGTCAAACTTCACCGCCATGGCCGCCTGGGCAATGGCGATGTATTCCACAATTTCCGCCCTGCCGTCCTCTTCCAGCCTTTCGATATAGAAGGACAAAACCGGAAGCAGGCCCATGCACAACAGGATGGGCGCGGCAACCATGATGGCCTTCAGCATGATGCCTTTGTCGTTTCTATCAAACATGCTCGCTTCGCCGCAGTGGAATGGTGAATTGGCAAGCGTCGCTTAGGCTAGGGGCTGGCGGGCGGCGACTTTGCTTCAGAATAGATGGTTTTGATAAGGACAAATACGTAGTCGTCGCGATGGCCGGCGAAATGGCAAACGCTGGCGCTTGGCAGCGGCTTCGCGCGCTGGGATGGAAACGTCAATGGCATAATGTGGTTTTATGAGGAGCCGCGGATGGCTCGATTTGACCTGATTATTTTCGACTGCGACGGCGTGCTGGTGGACAGCGAGCGCATCACCAATGCCGTGTTCGCCGGCATGCTCAATGAGCTGGGCTTGCCGGTGACGCTGGACGATATGTTCAGCCACTTCGTCGGCCTGGCCATGGCGCAATGCCTGAAGCAGGTTGCGGAAATGCTGGGCCAGGCGCCGCCGCCAGGATTTGAGGCGGAATATCGCCGCCGCTCCCAAGCCGCGCTGGAAGCGGAGCTGAAAGTGGTGGCGGGCGTGCCGCAGATGCTGGAGGCCTTGCCTTTGCCGTACTGCGTGGCGTCCAACGGCAGCCATGACAAGATGCGCGCCACGCTGGGGCTGACGGGTTTATTGCCGCGTTTTGCCGGCCGGATGTTCAGCGCGCAGCAGGTGGCCGCGCCCAAACCGGCGCCGGACGTGTTTCTGCATGCGGCGCGCAGTCTGGATGTCGATCCTGTCCGTTGCCTGGTGATCGAGGATACGCCTACCGGCGTGCGCGCCGGTGTGGCTGCGGGCATGACGGTGTGGGCTTATGCGGCGCTGACGCCGGCCAGTCGATTGATCGAGGCGGGGGCGGCGAGCGCGTTTGCGCGGATGGAGGACTTGCCGTTGCTATTGCAGGCTTGACGCGTGAGCGCAGGATCAGCGGGAGCCGTTGCCGGCTGGCGCCGGTCCCGCGGCGTCATCAGTGCAACAGCAGATCTTCGTGGTCTTCGGGATAATCATTTTCCGGCGCGCGGCGCCAGGCATAGCAGCGCGGCGGGGCGCCGGCTTCGGTTTGGAACTGCTTCAGCCAGTAGGCCAGACGGCGCCAGCAGCGGCGCTCATGAGTCAGGAAATGCAGCAGCCGGCTGCGGCTTCCAGGCTCCGGTTCTGCCGGCAGGCTGTGTTCGTTCATCATCGCGGACATGATGTTATCGCTCCAGATCGGTTGACGGGTGCTATCCACGTTTCGAACTGTAGCGATGGCGAAATCAATTTCGCGCATAAAAAGCGGCCGGGCGCATCAAAATCTCATCAAAGCCTTTTATCGCCGCACGCGGGATGGGCGTCCAGCGGCAGCCGGTACAACCAGGCTTCCACATTGCCGTATTCCGGGCCGGCATGGAATGGCCGGACCCGCTTGGCGCCGGCGTTTCCGGCGGTGCGGATGGATGCAGCATTGTCTTTGGCCATGGCGATATCCAGCCATTTCAGGCAACTCAGATCGGGCAGTTCTCGGCGCAGGGGCAATCGGTTTGGTCGATGCTCGGACGAGTTATTCCAGATGGCATGAATTTCGTTGATCGGGAGAGGCATGGGGTAAGCCGCCTGAAACGGTATCTCCAGCAGCTGCATGCGGCTAGGGGCTGTTGACGTTTGATGAGTGGATCGCGTTTGCGCCGATTTGGGCCGGAAGCAAGGCGCACAGTCCGACGCATAGTCATTCTATGCAAGGGCTGGGCAACGCGGCTTCCGTCCCAAAGCGGCCAAACCCGCAGGGCCGGGCGCCTTTCGCGCCGACTCTTCGTTGTTTCGCGCTGGCAGAGAATGACTATGCGGCGCGCGAAACGCCTCGATTCGCCGCAAAACGCATCCCGGCGCGACCGCTCACCAAACGTCAACAGCCCCTAGGCCATTGCATAGGCAAGATAGGCATGAATATGCCTGAAATTTAAGCCATTTGGCATTTTTTGTCGACAATGAACTACCCGCCTCAGGCGCATGTCTGATAGGGTTTGTTTACAAGCGTTTACGGGTCGCCAGCCTTGGTGACATCCGTTACCATGCTGCATCCTCCTACGAATCCGACCATGCCTAGCGTTTTTTTTCACTCAGATTGGCTGAACCGATTGAGCCGCCGCTGCCTGCGCAGCGGGCGGCCGCTGGCCTTGGCCGCCGCTTTGTTGGCCGCGCCGGCTTTTGCCGCTGTGGATTACACGGTGGATATCCAGGCGCCTGGCAATCTGACGTCCTTGCTGCGCGACAATCTGGAACTGCTGACCAGCCAGAAGGACCCGGATATCGACCAGGCCTGGCTGGAGCAGCTGGTCAAGGGCACGCCGGACGAGGCGAAGAAGCTGCTGGAGACGGAGGGCTATTTCCACGCCAATGTCGAGGCTGCCCTGCAAGACGGCAACCGCATCGTGGTCAAGGTGGCGCCGGGCAAGCCGGCGCAGATCACCGATCTGACTATCCGGCTGGATGGCGCCATCCGCCAGCAGGACGATTATCAGCAACGTTTTGCCCAGGTGCTGGAAGCGTGGTCCTTGCCGCTGGGCGCGCCCTACCGCCAGGACGACTGGGACGCCAGCAAGCGCGCCATTCTGCGCAAGGTGCAGGCCGACCGCTTTCCCAAGGCGCGCATCGTCAAGAGCGAGGCGAAGATCGACCCGGCCACCGACAGCGCCGTGCTGGAAGTGACGGTGGACAGCGGCCCGCTGATCCGCTTTGGCCGGATCAAGGTCAACGGCCTGCAGCGTTATCCGTGGAAGCTGGTGGTGGGCCAGGCCGACTTCAACAATGGCTCGCCTTACACCCAGGACAAGCTGCTGGCGTATCAGGCGGCGCTGGAGCAGTCGCCGCAGTTTTCCTCGGTGATCGTCAGCGCGGATTTCGACCACATCGTCGACGACAAAGTGCCGGTCAATGTCGATCTGGTGGAACTGCCGCGGCAGAAGGCGGAGCTGGGCCTGACCTATGACTCCGACGTCGGCCCCGGTGTTCGCGTCGGCTACGACCATTACAATATTTTCAGGCGCGGCTATACCGGCTCGATGCTGATCGACTGGAAGCGAGACCAGCAGTCGGTCAGCTTTGGTCTGGGCTTCCCGCGCGAGCGCGACGGTTATTCCCATTCCATCACCAGTTCCTTCAAGTCCGAAAACATCCAGGGATTGAAGACCGATACCATCGACGCCGGCGCCTGGCGCGTGCGCAGCCGCGGCAATATCGAGTCGCGCATGGGCGTGGAGTTTCTGAAGGAAAGCGAAGACGCCGGCGGCGTCACCTCGCGCGACACCCACGTCACCCAGCTGGTGTATGGCTGGACCCAGCGCGCGGTGGACGACCTGATGCGGCCGCGCAGCGGCTATCTGCTGGATGCTCGGGTGTCCGGCTCGCTGGGCCTGCTGGGTTCGTCCACGTCCATCGTGCGCGGCTACGGCCGGGCGGTGGGCTACTGGTCGCCGTTTCCCAAGTACGGCACCTTCGTCGGCCGGCTGGAGCTGGGCCAGGTCTGGGCCAAGGAGGGCGCGCAAGTGCCGTCGGCCCTGCTGTTCCGCGCCGGCGGCGCCAACAGCGTGCGCGGCTACGATTACCAGAGTCTCGGCCTGCCCGGCCCCAACGGCTCGGTGCTGGGCGGCCGCGTGGTGGCCACCGGCAGCATCGAATACCAGATTCCGATCAAACCGGACTGGTACTTTGCGCTGTTCACCGACGCCGGCAACGCGGCAGATAGCTGGAAAGGCTTCCAGACCATGCACGCCAACGGCGTGGGCGTGCGCTGGATGAGCCCGGTGGCGCCGCTGTCTTTCGATATCGCCAAGGCGGAGAGCGACGGCAAGATCCGTTGGAATCTCAGCCTCGGCCTGGCTTTCTAGATACCCCATGAGCGAGAACCAGAATCCCCACTCCGAACCGGCGTCGACGCCGGCTCCGCCTGGCAAGCCGCGGCGCTGGCGCTATGTTTTCGGCGCGCTGGGCGTGCTGTTCGCCCTGCTGCTGGCGGCGCTGGGCTGGATCAGCGCCAGCCCGGCCGGCTTCGCCTGGGCCTTGCAGCAGGCGGGCAAGCTCAGCGGCGGCCAGTTCAGCGTGGCGTCGACCCAAGGCGCGCTGTGGCAAGGCTTTGAGCTGAAAGACCTGCGCTGGCGCAGCGCGGACGACGATATCGATATCGAATCGCTGCGGCTGGATTGGCAGCCGGCGGCGCTGTCGCGCGGCGAGCTGAAGATAGACCGCCTGGCCTTGGGCCATGTGCGCGTCAACAGCAAACCCGTGCCGGAGAAAGCGCCGACGCCGCTGGAAGCGCCGCATTCCTTGAAGCTGCCGATCAAAATCACGGTGGGCGAGCTGTCATTGGCCAGCCTGACGCTGGAGCCGGCCCATCTGAGCCTGTACCGGCTGCGCGCCGGCTACGATTACGACGGGGCGCGCCACCGCCTGCAGCTGCGCCAGCTGGAGACGCCGTGGGGCGAGGCGCGCGCCGGCCTGACGCTGGCGGCTGCCTCGCCGTTTGCCTTGTCCGGCGAGCTGCGCGCCAGCGGCAAGCTGGAGCAGACGGCGGTGAAGGCGCGGCTGGACCTGTCCGGCAACCTGCTGAAGCCGGCTTTCGCCGGCGAGCTGGACGGCTCCGGCATCAGCGTCGATCTGGCCGGCGCGCTGCAGCCGTTCGATCCCAATCCGTTCAATCGCCTGGTGCGGCTGGACGCCCGCGTCGGCAACATCAATCCGCAGGCCATCCTGGCCAGCTGGCCCAAGGCGCGGCTCAGCTTCGCCGTGTTCGCCGAGCCGGATGCCGGCCAGCGCATCAAGGGCGGCCTGACCCTGGTCAACGCCGAGCCGGGCCCGCTGTCGTCCCACAAGCTGCCCTTGTCCTTGCTGGCCGGCGAATTCCGCGCCGACGAGCAGGCGCTGGAACTGTACAACAGCCATGCCGCCTTGGCGGGCGGGCAGTTGGGTCTGTCCGGCGAACTGAAGCCGGGCCACGTCAAGCTGGCCTTCGATCTGGACAAGCTGGCGCTGCGCCAACTGCATGCCGACGCGCCGGACGACGCCATCAGCGGCCGCGTCACCATCGAGGGCGCGCCGTCCGCGCCGCGCTTCGCCGCCGCCTTGAAGGGCAAGCTGCTGCAGGCGAACGCGCTGGCCGAGATCAGCGGCGGCAAGCAGCCGACGCTGCTGCTGAAGAAGCTGGAGCTCGGCGCCAACGGCGGCGTCGCCAGCCTCAACGGCAAGCTCGGCCTGTCCGGACACCAGCTGTTCGAGCTGAACGGCAAACTGGAGCGGGCCGACCCCGCGCGGCTGCTGCCCAGCCTGCCCCAGGGCGATTTGAACGCCACGCTGAAAATGGCCGGCCAGCTGGCGGAGCCGATGGAAGTCGGCGCCAAGCTGCAGTTCGCGCCCAGCAAGCTGTCCGGCGCGCCGTTGTCCGGCAGCGCCAATGTCTTGTTTGGCCAGGAGCGGCTGAAACAGCTGCTGCTGGACCTGAAGCTGGCCGACAACCGCCTGCAGGCCAGCGGCAGCTACGGCGCGCCCGGCGACAAGCTGAAGCTGGCGATCAACGCGCCCAATCTGTCCTTGCTGGGGCCGGGCTTCGCCGGCACCGTGCAGGGACAGGGCGAGCTGGCCGGCGTCCCCAAAACGCCGGTGCTGGACGCCAAGCTGCAGGCCGACAGGCTGCGGCTGCCCGGCGGCGTGACGCTGCAGACGCTGCGCTTCGCCGGCAACATCAAGGCCGACCAGGCCAGCCCGTTCCAGCTGAGCCTGGACGTGGCGGCGCTGCAGGCCGGCGATTTGCATGCCGAACAGCTGCACGCCCGCGCCGGCGGCACCCGCGCCCGCCACAGCCTGCAGCTGGATGGGCGTTTCCGGCTGGACGAACTGGCGTATGGCGTGCAGCTGGCCGTCGTCGGGGGACTGGGCCACGACAACGGCTGGCAGGGCAGCGTGCAGAAACTGGAGCTGAGCGGCAAGCCAGGCCTCAGCCTGCAGGCGCCGGCCGCCCTGGCCATCGCCGCGGATGGCCAGCTCAAGCTGGGCGCCGCCCGCCTGGCCGCGCTCGGCGGCAGCCTGAACATAAGCGATTTCAGCCGCCAGGCCAGCGGCGCGCTGTCCAGCCACGGCAGCGCGCGCGGCATCCGCCTGGCCGAGCTGGGGCCGCTGCTGAAGCTGCCGGTGGAGCAGAACCTGCAGTTCGATGCCGACTGGGGGCTGAACCCGTCCGGCGTCGGCCAGCTGGCGCTGTGGCGCAGCGGCGGCGACGTGCAGCTGCCGCTGGACAAGAACCGCCATGCCGCGCTGGGCCTGAAGACCGCGCGGCTGGACGTCAGCCTGGATGGCCGCATGCTGGCCTTCAACGTCAACCTGGACAGCCGCTTCGCCCAGGCGCAGGGCCAGGGCAGCCTGCCGTGGAACGGCGGCCGCATCGATGGCCATACGCCGCTGTCCGGCAATGTCCGCGTCAGCCTGCCGGCCTTGTCCGCGCTGGCGGAGCTGGCGGGTCCGGGCCTGGTGCTGGGCGGCAAGCTGTCGGCCGATCTGGCGCTGAGCGGCCCGCTGGGCGAGCCGCAGGCGCAGGGGGCGATCCGCGGCGAGCAATTGAAGCTGGAAGACCACCGCACCGGCATCGCGCTGAGCGATGGCAGCCTGCAGGCCCGGATAGACGGCCGCCGGCTGAGCATGCAGCAGCTGCGTTTCGTCAGCGGCAAGGGCGATGTCACGGCCAGCGGTTCGCTGGACTTCAGCGACGCCCAGCCCGACGCCCGCGTCAAAGTGGTGCTGCAGCGCTTCAGCGTATTCGACAAGCCCAACCGCCGGCTGGTGGTGTCCGGCCAGAGCGAGCTGGCCTTCGTCGGCGGCAAGCTGTCGCTGACCGGACGCATCCGCTCCGATCAGGGCCGCGTCGGTCTGCCCAAGCTCGGCGCGCCGGATCTGGGCGCCGATGTGGTGGTGATCGGCCGCGCGCCGCCGGAGCCGTCCGCCTTCGCCAATATGCCGCTGACGGTGGCGCTGGACTTGGACCTGGGCGAGCGCTTCCGCTTCTCCGGCCAAGGCCTGGATGTCGAGTTGTCCGGCCTGGTGCATGTCAGCGCCAATCCGGGCGAGGCGCCGGCGGCCAAGGGCCAGGTCAAGGTGGACAAGGGCCGTTACAAGGCCTACGGTCAGGATCTCGACATTACTTTTGGCGCCATCACCTTCAACGGTCCCTTGGATAATCCGCTGCTGAACGTGCAGGCCAAGCGCCGCTTGTCCCCGGTCGGCGCGGGGGTGGAAGTCAGCGGCTCGGTGTCCGCGCCCAAAGTCCGGCTGATTGCCGATGAGCCGATGACCGACAAGGACAAGCTGGCCTGGCTGGTGCTGGGCCGGGCCGCCAGCGGCGACCGCGACAACAACGACCTGGCCGCCTCGGCCGGCATGATGCTGGCCGGCTCGATCAACGACCATATCGGCCTGTTCGACGATCTGGGCGTGTCCAGCCGTCAGGAAAAGACGCTGGCCAACGGCACGGTCAGCCCGGCCGAGCAGGTGGTGACGGTGGGCCGCCAGCTGACGCGCGAGCTGTACCTCGGCTACGAGTACGGCATCAGCAGCGCCGACCAGGCGGTGAAGCTGGCTTACCAGCTGTCCAAGAGCTGGTCGGTGATTCTGCGCGCCGGCACCGCGCTGTCCACGGAGTCGCGCTACACCGTGCGGTTTGATTAAAAATAATCCGTTATCTGATTGTCATTGCAAGGTGTTATCATCTGAAATGACTTTGGTTCGCTTTAAACCTTGGAGCCTGTTCAAAGTCCGTCGCGCATCCGGCTAGGGCCGCATGGAAAAGACTTTGAACAGGCTCCAAGCGCTTGGCTAATCAGGACGCGAGGCGGCCTTTTTGCGGATGGTTCCCGGTGCGACGCATGCATAGGTTTTACGTGGCGGTATCGTGCCTGCTGGCGGCGGCGCTGGCGGGCTGCGCGAACCCTGGCGACAACGGGCCGCGGGCGCGGCTGCTGGACCCGAACAGCCTGGAAGCGGGCGCGGCCATCACCGCCGCCGCGGACAAGGCCGGCTGGCCGCGCGACGACTGGTGGCGCGCGCTGAACGACGCGCAGCTCGATGAGCTGGTCGCCGCCGGGCTGGCCGGCAACCCCAATCTGCAAGCGGCCCAGGCCAGGCTGGCCCAGGCCAAGGCGCTGGCCGGCGTGGCCGAATCCGCCACGCTGCCGCAGGCCAACGCCGAGCTGTCCTTCACCCGCCAGCGCTATTCCGAACAAGATTTCATTCCCCCGCCGGAAGCCGGCAATTATTCCTGGTACAACCATGCCGCGCTGAACGCCGGCTACGACCTCGACCTATGGGGCCGCCAACGCGCCGCGCTGGCCGCCGCGCTGGACCAGGCGGAAGTGTGGGCGGCCGAGGCGCAGCTGGCGCGGCTGAACCTGGCCACGGCCATCGTGCGCGATTACGCCCAGCTGGCGGTGCAATACGAGGTCAAAGACCTGTTGCGCGACAGCCTGGCGCAGCGCGAGCGTTTTTTGCTGTTGGCGAAGAAGCGCAAGGCGGCCGGTTTGGGCACCGAGGCCGAGGTGGTGTTGAACGAGTCGCGCCTGCCCGCCCTGCGCAACCAGATCGAACAGGTGGACGAGAATATTTCGCTGCTGGGCAAGCAGCTGGCGGCGCTGGCCGGCAAAGGGCCGGGGGCCGGGGAGGCGCTGCGGCGTCCCGCGCTGCGGCTGGGCCAGCATCAGGCCGCGCTGCCGTCGGCGCTGCCGGCCGAACTGATAGGCCGCCGGCCGGACGTGGTGGCGAAGCGCTGGCAGGTGGAGGCGGAGGCGAAGAAGATAGACGCCGCCCGCGCCGCCTTCTACCCGAATATCGACTTGCAGGCTTTCATCGGCTTCCAGTCCATAGGCTTCGACAACTTCCCGTCCGCGGCCACCGCGGTGCGTGGCATCGGGCCGGCCATCACCCTGCCCATCTTCGAGGGCGGACGGCTGCGCAGCCAGCTCGGCGCCCAGGCGGCGGCTTATGACGCGGCTGTGGCGGGCTATAACGCCAGCGTGGTGCATGCCTTGAACGAGGTGGCGGCCAGCGTCGTGCGTTCGCGCTCGCTGGCCGAGCAGCAGAAGCAGGCCGAACAGGCCCGCGCCAGCGCCGAGCGCGCGCTGAAGCTGGCGCAACAGGGCTTCCGCGCCGGCCTGTCCGAGCAGGATGGCGTGCTGTCGGCGCGGTTGTCGCTGCTGGATGCCCGGCAGCAGCTGGTGCGCATCCATGGCGAGCGGCTGGACAGCTATGCCGCGCTGATGAGCGCGCTGGGCGGCGGCGTGGCTATTCATCACCCGCAAGGGCAGGGCCGATGAGCGGGGGCCTCGCCGCGGCCGGGCGGCGCGTCGCCGCCGACTGGCTGTCCAGCGAGGGCGAGAACTGGAGCTTCGTCGCCAAGACGCTGCTGGCCGCCTTCATGGCCTTGTGGATCGCGTTCCGCCTGGGTTTCGATTCGCCCAGTTCGGCCATGGTGTCGGTGTTCATCGTCGCCTTCCCGCGCAGCGGCGCGGTGTTGGAAAAAAGCGTGTACCGGATACTGGGCACGCTGGTCGGCAGCGTGGCGGCATTGGCGCTGGCCGGCTTGTTCGACGGCCAGCCGGTGCTGATGCTGATCAGCCTGGCGCTATGGGTGGGCGTATGCACCAGCGGCGCCACCTTGTACCGCGACTCCCGCTCCTACGCCTTCGTCTTGTCCGGCTACACCGCCTGCATCATCGGTTTGCCGGCGTTGAACCATCCGCTGGCCATCTTCAATCTGGCGGTGACGCGGGTATCGGAAATCTCGCTGGGCATTCTGTGCTGCGCCCTGGTCAACGATTTCATCCTGCCCAAGCGCCAGGCCGAGATCGTGGTGCGCACCGTGCGCGCCCGCTATCAGGGTTTCGTGCTGCTGTGTCAGCAGGCGCTGGCGCAAAAGCTGGACAAGGCCACGCTGGAGGCGACGCAGCTGCGCTTCGCCGCCGACATCGCCGCGCTGGAGGCCGGCCGCGCCGCGGCGTTCTTCGAGGCCGGCACGGTGCGCGCCCGCAGCAACCAGCTGCATGCTTTCAACGCCACCTTCATGGCGGCGCTGACGACTTTCCACACGCTGCACCGGCAGATGCAGCGGCTGCGCGCCGATGCGGACTCGCCGCTGCCGGCGCTGTTGTATCCGCTGTTCGGCCAGGCCGCCGCCGCGCTGGAGCTGGACGAAGGCCCGGCGCGCACCGCGCAGGAAGCCGGGGAGACGCTGCGCAAGCTGGAGGCGATGCGGCCGGCGCTGGCGCGCGCGCTGGAGGCGGCGCGCGAGGCTTTGCTGGCGATGCCGCACGACGAGATGCGGCGCATCGAGTTTGACACCGCCGCCGAGCTGCTGCGGCGTTTCGTCGACGAAATGCTGACTTTCACCGCCGTTTACCATGGCCTGCGACAACGCAATCCGCTGCAGGTGGAGGCATTGGCCTATTCGCCGCGCACGCCGTCCGCCATCGCCCTGGCCAGCGGGGGCCGCGCCGCGCTGACCTTGCTGACGCTGTCCCTGGCCTGGTACTGGCTGGCCTGGCCCAGCGCGCTGGGCGCGGTGCTGCTGGCCACCATTTTCTGCGGGCTCGCCTCGTCGTCGCCGCGGCCGACGCTGATGGTGAAGCAGATCATGATCGGCTTTGCCGTCGGCACGCCGCTGGCCTATGTCTGCGCCTTCATGCTGCTGAACCAGGCGGAAGGCTTCCCGCAACTGGTGCTGGCGATGGCGCCGTTCCTGGCCTTGGGGTGCTATCTGAAGTGCCTGCCCAAGACCGCGGGCATCGGCAGCGGCATCGTGCTGCTGATGGCGCAGGCCGTCAATCCGGAAAACATGATGCGCTACGACGTGGCCGGCTTCTTCAACGACGGCATCGCCCGCCTGCTGGGGCTGGCGCTGGCGGCGCTGTTCTTCGTGCTGGTGCTGCCGGAACATACCATGGGTTCGCGCCGCCACATCGCCGTCGTGCTGTGGAGCGAGGCCCGCGCCACCTGCCGCGCCGCTTTGCCGCACCTGAAGCAGCGTTTCGGCAACCGCGTGCGCGACCTGATGAACCAATTGAATGCCGCGCCGGGGCCGCGCGACGATCCGGCGCGCCAGGCCACCGTCAGCCAGGCGATCACGTTGCTGGAGCTGGGGCTGGCTATCGTCGACCTGCGCGAGTTGGCGGCGGGCGCGCATGCGTCGGCGCAGCGCGCGCTGCTGGACGCGGTGGCCGCGCTGGACCGCTACTTCGCCGCGCCGGACGAGACCGCGCTGCGCGCGGCGCTGGCGGCCTTGCGCGCCGGCGGCCCGGTGATCCGCGAGCGGCTGGCCGTGGCCTTGCCGAACGAGGCGGCGCGGCTCAAGCGCATGCTGGCCACGCTGCACCTGATTCACACCTCGCTGCTGGACGCGCTGCCCGATACTGGAGAACACCATGCCGCGTGAAATCGCCGTCTACGGCATCCTGCTGCCCACCTTGCTGCCGCTGTTCGTGCTCAGCCTGCTGTTGCAGGCCGGCGTGGACTGGCTGCTGGGCAAATTGGGCGTTTACGAGCATGTCTGGCATCCGGCGCTATTCCGTTGGTGCCTGCTGGCCGTGATTTTCGGCAGCCTCGCGCTGCCGCTCTACCATTGAAACCGATTCCTGGACTTACGCCATGCGCGCCCATTCCCTTCTCCGCTACCTGATCACGTTTGCCCTGCTCATCGTCGCCGTCTGGATAGGTAAGGCCCTGTGGGACCATTACATGCTGTCGCCGTGGACGCGCGACGGCCGGATCAAGGCCGATGTGGTGTCCGTCGCCGCCGATGTGTCCGGCCTGGTGACGGAGGTGGCCGTCAAGGACAACCAGCCGGTGCGCAAGGGCGACGTGCTGTTCGTGATCGACCCCAGCCGCTATCGCGCCGCGCTGGCCCAGGCCGAGGCCGCGCTGGCCGGACACAAGGCGGACAAGCAGCGCCGCGGCAAGGAAGCGGCCCGCCGCGCGCGCCTCGATAGCGCCATCGTCTCCACCGAGAGCCGCGAGAGCGCCGATTTCGCCGCCGCGGCCGCCGACGCGCAGTACCAGGCGGCCGTCGCCGCGCGGGATCTGGCCGCGCTGAACCTGAGTCGCGTCGTGGTGCGCGCGCCGACCGACGGCTACGTCACCAACCTCAACGTCCATGTCGGCGATTACGCGGCCGCCGGCGCCGCGCGGCTGGCGCTGATCGACAGCCATTCGTTCTATGTGGACGGCTATTTCGAGGAAACCAAGCTCGGCAGCCTGAAAGCGGGCGACCGCGCCGAGGTGACGCTGATGAGCGACGGCCGAAAGCTCAGCGGCCGCATCGCCAGCATCGCCCGCGGCATCACCGACCGCGACGCGGCCACCGGGCGCGAGCTGTTGGCCGACGTCAATCCCACCTTCAACTGGGTGCGCTTGGCGCAGCGCGTGCCGGTGCGCATCGAGCTGCAGGCCTTGCCGAAGGATCTGGCGCTGATCGCCGGCCAGACTTGCACGGTGGTCATCGCCGCCCGCTGATCCTGCTTCTGCCAAACCGCCGCCAGGCGGTTTTCTTTCGGCCATATTGCTATATAAAAATAGCTATGTAAAAATATCTATATGAGCAAAACCATTTCCACCGAAGAAGCGACCCGCCTGCGCCAGCAACTGATGACCATGGCGCGGCGGCTGCGCCGCCAGGGCAGCCAGGACGTGCTGCCGTTCGGCTTGTTGACCGTATTGGGCGCGATAGACCGCGCCGGCGGCGACATCACGCCGTCCGAGCTCGCCCGCAAGGAAAATATGCGCTCGTCCAATCTGGCCGGCGCGCTGCGCGAGCTGGAGGCGGCGGCGCTGATCGTGCGCCGCCCGGACCCGCAAGACGGACGCCGCGTCCGCGTCGGCTTGTCCGATGCCGGCCGGGATGCGCTGGCGAGCAACCGCCACTTGCGCGACGGCTGGCTGCAACACGCCTTGGACAGCCTGGCCGCAGACGAGCGCGCCGCGCTGCTGCGCGCCGGCGAACTGCTGGAGTGGCTGGCCGCCATAGATTGAATCCTCTCCCTCCCCACAAGGAAACGCCATGAAAACCGCGCTGCTGACGCTGGACTACATCAACGACATCATCCATCCGCAGGGTCGCATCGCCCGCTGCGCCGGCCACGCGGCCGAGCGCGGCGTGATCGCGGTGGCCAATCGCGCCAGCGCCTTGGCGCGCGCGCGCGGCTGGCCGGTGATTCACGTCAAGGTCGGGTTTTCGCCGTCTTATGTCGAAATGCCGCAGGGCTCGCCGATGTTCAGCCGCGCCGGTGAGTTCCAGGCGCTCAATCTGGACGGCGAGGGCACGGCCTTCCATGCCGATCTGGACGTGCAGCCCGGCGACGCCGTCGTGGTCAAGCACCGCATCAGCCCGTTCTACGCCACCTCGCTGGAGGCGGTGCTGCGCGCCCAGCGCATAGAGCGGCTGGTGATCGCCGGCGTCAGCAGCACCTGGGCGGTGCAGGCGGCGGCGCGCGACGCGCACGACCGCGATTACAAGGTGCTGGTGCTGGAGCCGGCTTGCGCCGCGGCCAGCGAGGAGGAGCACCAGTTGTCGATGCGGCAGCTGGCCACCATCGCCGACATCATCACGCTGGATCAGCTGGCCGCGCTGTGATGGCTGTCCTGCGCCGGCTGTGGACGAAGCACTGCGACGGCTATCTGGCCGCGCGCGTGTTGGCCCTGATCGGGCCGGCGCTGCTGCTGGCCTTGGCCGGCGGCGGCGAGCGGGCGCTGCAGGGCGGCATGTTGGCGGTGTGTTGCTTGATCGCGATGGAGCGCGGCCGGCTGGGCTGGAAAATGGGGATGGTTCAGGCCGCGCTGGCATTGGCCGGCTGCTTGCTGTTGAGCCGGTTGTGGGCTTGGCCGCTGGTTTTCGCGCTGGCTTGCGGCGCGGCTGCGGAACTGGCGGGCCGGCTGGGCGCGCGCCAGGCGCGCTGGCGCTCCGTCGCCAATTTCACGTTCATTCCCGCGCTGTATCTCGGTTGCGAGGCGGCGCAGGCCGGCGCGCCGGGCCTGACTGAGCTGTGGTCGGCCTGGCCGTGGCTGGCGAGCGGGGCCATGGCGGCGTGGCTGGTGCGCGGGCTGGCCGGCAGGCGGGACGCGTCGGCAAGTCAGCCCGGCGCCGCGCCGCAAACCGGCGTCGCCTTCGCCTGCGTCGGCCTGCTGGCGTGGTTGGCGGCGCATTGCCAGTTGCCGTGCGGCCAATGGCTGGTATGGTCCGGCGCCAGCGTGTGCGTCGGCGGTTTCGCCGCCATCCGCGACAAATGCTGGCAGCGCTGCAGCGGCGCGGCCATCGGCGTGCCGGCCGGCATGCTGCTGGCGCTGGTCCTGCAGCCGTCTCCCGCGCTGCTGATGTCGCTGGGCGCGGCGGCGATGCTGACCTTGGCGCTGTTCCGCGCCTATCGGCCTGCCTTTGCCGCCCGCAGCGCCTTGGCCGCCGCTCATCTGAGCCTGCTGGGCGGCGCGGCCGTCATCCGCTTGCTGGACGTGGGGCTGGCGGCGGGACTGGTGTGGCTGGTGCTCGTGGCCGGTTATTGGCTGACAGAGGCGCGCTAGGGGGCGAGCGCCGGTTGTTTGTTCTGCTGCGCTGCCAGCCGCTGCGTCATCGCGTCCTCGGCCAGCGGCGAACCGAGCAGATACCCCTGCATCGCTTCGCAACCGAGTTGCTTCAGGAAGCCTTGCTGCGCCTCGCTCTCCACCCCTTCGGCCAGCGTCTGCATGCCCAGCGCGCCGGCCAGGTGGACGATGGCGCTGACGATGGCGGCGTTTTCTTCGTCGTTCGGCAGATCGTTGATGAAAGAGCGGTCTATCTTGACGGTGTCCGGCGCGAAGCGCTTCAGATAGGCCAGGCTGGAGTAGCCGGTACCGAAATCGTCCACCGACAGCCGCACGCCCATGGCCTTGATCACCGCCAGCTGGCGCGAGGCCAGGTCGGCGTCGGCCATCAGCGTGCTTTCCGTCACCTCCAGCTCCAGGCAGTGGCCGGGCAGCTTGTGCTGCTGCAGGGCTTCGCGCACGTCGTCGAGGAAGTCGTGGCGCATCAGCTGGTGCGCTGAGACGTTGACAGCGACGCGGATCGGCCCCAATCCGTCTTCCAGCCAGCGGCTGGCCTGGCGGCAGGCTTCGTTCAGCACCCAGCGTCCCAGCGGCACGATCAGGCCGGTGTCCTCGGCCACCGGGATGAAGCGGCTGGGCATGATCAGGCCCTGTTCCGGGTCGCGCCAGCGCAATAGCGCCTCGCAACCCAGCAGCCGCTGGCCGGCCATGTCGTACTGCGGTTGGTAGACCAGGTACAGCTGGCCCAGCTCCATCGCCCGCCGCAGGCGGTTTTCCATCAGCAGCCGCTCGGCCACCTGGGTGTTCATCTCGCGGGTGTAGAAGCGGAAGGTGTTCCGACCATGCGCTTTGGCGTGGTACATCGCCAGATCCGCGTTCATCAGCAGGGTCTGGATGTCGCTGCCGTCGTCCGGCATCAGGCTGATGCCTATGCTGCACCCCACCACCAGCGAGTGGGCGCCGATCTGGAACGGCTGTTGCATGGTGCGCAGGATGCGCTCGGCGATCAGCGCGGCTTCGCTGGGTTGATTGATGGACGGCAGGATCAGCACGAACTCATCGCCGCCGGTGCGGCCGACGGTGTCCACGCCGCGCACCGATTCCGCCAGCCGCCGCGCCACCTGTTTCAGCAGCTCGTCGCCGGCGCAGTGGCCCAGCGTGTCGTTGATATTCTTGAAGTGGTCCAGATCGACGAACAGCACCGCCAGCTGGTTGTGCTGCAGCTCGGCCTGGCGGATGGCCTGGTGCAGCCTGTCGTTGACCAGCACGCGGTTGGGCAGGTCCGTCAGCGCGTCGTACTCCGCCATATGCTGCACCCGCGCTTCCTGCTCCTTGCGCTCGGAGATGTCGGAGAACAGCGCGATGAAGTGGCTGACCGCGCCCTGGGCGTCCTGCAGGATGCTGATATTGACCCAGCACGGGAAATGATCGCCGTTCTTGCGCTGGTTCCAGATTTCGCCGGCCCATTGCCCGCGCTGCTGCAGCGTCTGCCACATCTGCTGGAAAAAGGCCGGATCGTGGCGGTCGGAGAACAGCAGGGCGGGTTTCTGGCCCTGCACCTCGGCCTCGCTGTAGCCGGTGATGGCGCCGAAGGCGCGGTTGACGGTGAGGATGCGGTTGTCCGCGTCGGCGATCAGGATGGCTTCATTGCTGGATTCGAACACCTGGGCGGCCAGCCTGAGCTGGCGCTCGGTCATGCGGCGGATGCTGATGTCGCGCGCGGTGGCGCACAAATAGCGCTCGCCCTCGTACTGCAGCTGGTTGACGGTGATTTCCAGGTACAGCGCGGCCTCGCCGTCGCCGTGGCGGGTTTCGAAGGTCAGCGGGTAGGGGCCGGGCGGGTGGCGGAACAGCGAGTCCACTAGCTCCGGGCGCCGCCGCAGCGCCAGGTTGCAGTACACCACTTCGCCGCGGTCGCTGCGCAGCGCCACCATGTCGGTGGCGTTGTCGATCATGAAATGGCTCAGCCTGAGTTCGCGCGCCTGTTCCTTCAGCGACAGATGGCTCTGCGCCAGATCATGCTGGTAGCGCCGCACCAGCGCGCTGACCCAGCGCACGAAATACCAGCACAGGAAGCCGGCGCACAGCATGGCCACCAGCGTCATGCCCAGGGTGGCGACGATGCGTTCGGCCAGGCGGCCTTTGAGGCGCTGCGCGGCGCGCAGGCTGTCGTCCTGTATCGTCTGCACCCGCATGCTGGTGACCAGGGTCCAGTCCCAGCCCGGCAGCTGGCGCGCGTAGGCCAGGTAGGTTTCGCCGGATTGGCTGTCGCCGCCGCGGTTGAATTCGATAAAGCCGCCGCGCTTGCCCAGCTGGATCAACTGCAGCGCGCGTTCGCGCTCGGCCTGCGGCAACACCTTGTAATGGCGTCCCACCAGCGAGGGCTGGCTGGGGTAGAGCCGGATCAGGCCGTTATTGTCTATGATCATCAGCTCGCCGCCGCTCTGCCCCAGCCGCATGCGCGCCAGGGTGTCCAGGCCTTGTTGCTGCAGCGCCGTCTCGACATTGCTGATGTATTCGCCGCTGCCGATCAGCCAGTTGTAGTGCGGAAAGCGCCTGGCATAGGTGATCTTGTCGTCCATGTGGATGCCGCCGGGCAGATACCAGCGGTAGGACGAGAAGCCGCGGCCGGAGGCGTTGCTGACCGATTCGATCAGGCTCTTCATGATGTAGCGGCCGCGGTCGTCGCGGTTTTGCAGCAGCGAGCTGCCCTCGCGCTGCGGCGCGGTGGGCAGCAGCACGCATTGGCCGTCCAGGGTGTCGATGAAGAAATAGCCGCGGCCATCGAAATAGCGCAAGGGGCGCAGCGCCTCGATGATCAGCCGCTGCACTTGCGCCGGGCTTTGCCGCGCATGCTCGCGCCGCCAGATGGCGTCGGCCAGCTTCCAGGCCTGCTCCACCTGCTCCTGCAGCTGATGGCGCATGGTGTCGTTGGTGCGCTCGCGCAGCGCGGACAAGAGCAGCGCGGCGTGGTCGGTATAGCCTTGCAGATTGTCGCGCGCGCGCGCGGCGGCTTCTTGCTCGATGTTTTGTCGCCCGGATTGGAAATCGCGCCAGCTCATCATCAGGAAATAGCTGGTCAGTGTCAGCGCGAGCGCAAACACGATGGCCAAGGTGCCAAACAACTGCAAGCGCGACAGCCTGGCTTGATTCAACTCCATCACCGATCCGGAACTTCGAAAAAGGATGATCAGTATACGGGAATATCCTGTATGTCATGGAAAATTGTCGGGCGGCCGCGGCGATTTTCCGCTAGAATCGCGGCCGGAAGTCAGTCAGACAATCGCCGCGCCCGCAAGGGCGGGGAGGAAAGTCCGGGCTCCGCAGAGCAGGATGCCGGCTAACGGCCGGGCGCCGCGAGGCGACGGAAAGTGGAACAGAGAGCTGAACCGCCGATGGCTTTGGCAACAGAGCACAGGCAAGGGTGAAAAGGTGTACCGGGAGGCGCAAGCCGTACCGGACGGGCGGGGCAACCCGCTTGCGGTAAGAGCGCACCGCGGACGTGGCAACACGGACGGCAGGCTAAACCCCATCCGGAGCAAGACCAAATAGGGGGGCGCTAACGTGGCTCGCGTTGTCCCCGGGTAGGTTGCTTGAGCCTGCTGGCAACGGCAGGCCTAGAGGAATGATTGTCCAACGACAGAACCCGGCTTATCGACTGACTTCCACCACCATTACTCGCGGCTATCGATTTTGCTTAAAAAATAAGCAAAAATTTTTCCCCGCCGCCGCGAATCGCTATACAATACCGACCCTTCCCGCCATTACCCGTATTTGAATTGTCATGCAGATAGGACCGTACCAACTGAAAAACCGGCTGATCGTAGCGCCGATGGCCGGGGTGACGGACAGGCCTTTCCGCATGCTGTGCAAACGCTTGGGCGCCGGCATGGCCGTATCGGAGATGATCACAGCCAACAAGGCCTTGTGGACCACGCCTAAGACGCTGCGCCGCGCCAATCATGAGGGCGAAGTGGAGCCCATCGTGGTGCAGATCGCCGGCGGCGAGCCGCAGATGCTGGCCGAGGCGGCGCGGCTCAACGTCGAGCACGGCGCGCAGATCATCGACATCAATATGGGCTGCCCGGCGAAGAAGGTATGCAATGTGGCCGCCGGATCGGCGCTGCTGCGCGACCTGGACAATGTGGGGCGGATACTGGAGGCGGTGGTGAAGGCGGTGGACGTGCCGGTGACGCTGAAGACCCGCACCGGCTGGAGCCGCGAAGCCAAGACGGCGCTGCGGGTGGCCAGGATGGCGGAAGAAGCCGGCATCGCCGCGCTGGCGCTGCATGGCCGCACCCGCGAGGACATGTACCGCGGCGACGCCGAGTACGACACGATACGCGAGGTGAGGCGCGCGATTTCCATTCCGGTGATCGCCAACGGCGACATCGACTCGCCGGCCAAGGCCAAGCATGTGCTGGACTACACCGGCGCCGACGCCATCATGATAGGCCGCGCGGCGCAGGGACGGCCGTGGATTTTCCGTGAGATCCAGCATTACCTGGATACCGGGATCGAGTTGCCGCCGCCGACGGTGGGCGAAATCCGCGAGCTGATGCTGGGCCACCTGGACGAATTGTATGGCTTTTACGGCGAGTATTCGGGCTGCCGCATCGCCCGCAAGCACATTGCCTGGTATACCAAGGGCCTGGCGGGCGGCAACGCCTTCCGTCAGCAGATGTACCGCTTGGAAAGCACGGACGAACAGCGCCGCGCGGTGGGTGAGTATTTCTCCCGCCTTGGCGACGCCGGGGATCGTCTAAGCTATGTAGTCGAGGATGAGGACAAGTTGGACCGCGACGGCGACGCCGTGGCGGAGGGCGAGGCCTGCGGCGGCTGAATCGGCGCGGACCTTACGGGAACCCTACTCTGGATATCAATAACAAGATGCAAAACAACGATCACATATCGCAGTCGGTGCGGCTGGCGATGGAGCAATATTTTCGCGATCTGGACGGCGAGGCGCCTTCCGCCATTTACGACATGGTGCTCGCCTGTGTCGAAAAGCCGCTGTTGGAGGTGGTGCTGATACACACCCAGGGCAACCAGACGCGAGCGGCGGAGTTGCTGGGCTTGAACCGCAACACCCTCCGCAAAAAGATGAAGTCGTATGATTTGATTTGAAGATAAACCGGCCAAGCCTGCACAGGATGGCCGGTTTTTTTTGTCCCAAGAACCTGTTTACGATCTGGCGAGCTAGAGCGAGACAAGGCGAAAACGGCTGAGGAAGCGGAATGTACAGATGGTACATGAGCATTCCGAAGACGTTTTTAACACGGTATCGCCGACGCGCAGCAGATCGTAAACGGTTCTAAGCCTGCGCCGCGGGGCGAGGCTGGGACGGCAGGATTCGATGGACAGGTGGCCGCGGGGCGACCGAGGCGCACGTTGGCGGCCTGAGCCGGTTTTTATTGTTTTTATCCATAGCCAAAGCGGTAGAGAAACATGACCAAGATCGAACGAGCGCTGATCAGTGTGTCCGACAAGAGCGGTGTGCTGGAATTTGCCCAGCAACTGCATGCGCTGGGCGTACACATCCTGTCCACCGGCGGCACCGCCAAGCTGCTGCTGGACGCCGGCCTGCCGGTGACCGAGGTGTCCGACTACACCGGCTTCCCCGAAATGCTGGACGGCCGCGTCAAGACCCTGCATCCCAAGGTGCACGGCGGCATCCTGGGCCGCCGCGACCTGCCGGAGCACGTCGCCACCATGGCCGAACACGGCATCGGCAATATCGACCTGGTCTGCGTCAACCTCTACCCGTTTGAAGCCACCATCGCCAATCCGGGCTGCACGCTGGAAGACGCCATCGAGAACATCGACATCGGCGGCCCGACCATGGTGCGTTCCGCCGCCAAGAACTGGGCGCATGTGGCCATCGTCACCGACAGCGCCGACTACGCCGCGCTGACGGCCGAGCTGAAGGCCAACGCCGGCCAGCTGTCCAAGGCCACCCGCTTCGAACTGGCCAAGAAGGCGTTCACCCACACCGCCGCCTACGACGGCGCCATCTCCAACTACCTGACCAGCCTGGCCGATGGCGTGGTGGCCGGCAAGCCGGAGCGCGTGGCCTTCCCCAACCGTTTGAACGCCCAGTTCATCAAGGTGCAGGACATGCGCTATGGCGAGAACCCGCACCAGGCCGCCGCCTTCTACCGCGATCTGGACCCGGCCGTCGGCAGCATCGCCCATTACCAGCAGCTGCAGGGCAAGGAGCTGTCGTACAACAATATCGCCGACGCCGACGCCGCCTGGGAGGCGGTGAAGACTTTCGAGCAAACCGCCTGCGTCATCGTCAAGCACGCCAACCCCTGCGGCGTGGCCGTCGGCCCCGATACGCTGACCGCGTACAAGCTGGCCTTCGCCACCGACACCACCAGCGCCTTCGGCGGCATCATCGCCTTCAACCGCCCGGTGGACGCGGCCACGGTGGAAGCCGTCACCGGCCAGTTCCTGGAAGTGCTGATCGCACCGGCTTTCAGCGATGAGGCCCGCGCCATCATCGCCGCCAAGAAGAATGTGCGCGTGCTGGAAATCCCGCTGGAAACCGGCGCCAACCGCTTCGAGCTGAAGCGCGTCGGCGGCGGCGTGCTGGTGCAGACGCCGGACATCCGCAACGTGGGCCTGGATGAGCTGCGCGTGGTCAGCAAGCGCCAGCCGACGCCGCAGGAAATGTCGGACTTGCTGTTCGCCTGGCGCGTGGCCAAGTTCGTCAAATCCAACGCCATCGTGTTCTGCAAGGACGGCCAGACCGCCGGCATCGGCGCCGGCCAGATGAGCCGCGTCGACTCCACCCGCATCGCCGCCCGCAAGGCGCAGGACGCCGGGCTCAGCCTGGCCGGCGCGGTGGCGGCGTCGGACGCCTTCTTCCCGTTCCGCGACGGCATCGACGTCATCGCCGAGCAGGGCATCAAGGCCATCATCCAGCCGGGCGGCTCGATGCGCGACGAGGAAGTGTTCGCCGCCGCCGACGAGCACGGCATCGCGCTGGTGTTGACCGGCGTGCGCCATTTCCGCCACTGAAAATAGCTTTCGGCGAATGCCGCCGTCTTCCGCATGCGGAAACGGCGGCCATCCAACCGACTTGACGTTATGCTATGCAGGTATTCGCCAAGTGAAGGCGGCGATGGCCGGCGCGTGCCGGCCGCGCCCTCTTTGTAAAAGGACTAAAATCCCATGAAAGTTCTCGTGATCGGCTCCGGCGGACGCGAACACGCGCTGGCCTGGCGCATCGCCAAATCCAAGCGCGTTTCCAAGGTGTTTGTCGCGCCGGGCAATGCCGGCACCGCGCTGGACCCGAATCTGACCAATGTGCCGGCCAACAGCGTGGCCGAATGGCTGGCCCTGGCCAAGCAAGAAAAAGTCGACCTGACCATCGTTGGTCCGGAAGCGCCGCTGGCCGCCGGCGTGGTGGACGTTTTCCGCGGCGAAGGCCTGAAAGTGTTCGGCCCCACTCAGTACTGCGCGCAGCTGGAAAGCTCCAAAGACTTCGCCAAAGCCTTCATGCAGCGCCACGGCATTCCCACCGCCGCTTACCAGACTTTCCGCAGCGCCACCGAGGCGCATGCCTATGTCAATGAACGCGGCGCGCCCATTGTGATCAAGGCCGACGGTCTGGCCGCCGGCAAAGGCGTGGTGGTGGCGATGACGCTGGAAGAGGCGCACGCCGCCATCGACGACATGCTGCTCTCCAACAAGATGGGCGAGGCCGGCAGCCGCGTGGTGATCGAGGATTTCCTGACTGGCGAGGAAGCGAGCTTCATCGTGATGGTGGACGGCGAACACGTGCTGCCGATGGCCACCAGCCAGGACCACAAGCGCTTGCTGGACCACGACCAGGGACCGAACACCGGCGGCATGGGCGCTTACAGCCCGGCGCCGGTGGTGACGCCGGAAGTGCACAATCGCGTGATGCGCGAAATCATCCAGCCGGTGGTGCAGGGCATGAAGAAGGACGGCCATTCCTACACCGGTTTCCTCTACGCCGGCCTGATGATAGACGAGCAAGGTCATCCCAAGGTGATCGAGTTCAACTGCCGCTTCGGCGATCCGGAAACCCAACCCATCATGGCGCGTCTGAAGACCGACTTCACCGTGCTGCTGGAAGCCGGCGTCAACGGCAAGCTCGACAAGGTGGAGGCGGAGTGGGACCGTCGCGTGGCGCTGGGCGTGGTGCTGGCCGCGGCCGGCTATCCGGACGCGCCGCGCAAGGGCGACGCCATCCATGGCATCCCGGCCGCCAGCGATGACGGCATGGTGTTCCACGCCGGCACGGTGCTGGACGAACAGCGCCAACTGCGCAGCAGCGGCGGCCGCGTGCTATGCGCGGTGGGCCTGGGCGACAGCGTCAAGATGGCGCAAAGCCGCGCCTACCAGTTGGCCGACGCCATCGAGTTCGCCGGCAAGCAATTCCGCCGCGACATAGGCGCGCGGGCGATCGGGCGCAAACACTGAGCGGTTTTTCTTGCACGGTAAATACAAAACAGCACCTGCGGGTGCTGTTTTGTCATGGGGAATCCGCTAGACTTCTTCACTCTTATCGATAGTCATCAGGCGGGAATAATATGATTTTGGTAACAGGCGGTGCCGGTTACATCGGATCCCATACTTGCGTGCAATTGTTGGAAGCCGGCCATGAGCTGGTGGTGCTGGACAATCTGTGCAATAGCAAGGTGGAGTCTTTGCGACGTGTAGAAAAGCTGACAGGCAAGACGCTGACCTTCGTTCAGGGCGATATCCGCGATCCCGAGGCCTTGCAGGCGGCGTTCCGGCATCCCATCCAGGCCGTGATCCATTTTGCAGGTTTGAAGGCGGTGGGTGAGTCAGTGGCCAAACCGCTCGAATATTACGAGAACAACGTAACCGGCACGTTGGCTTTGTTGCGTGCGATGAAGCAACATGGCGTGCGCAACTTCGTGTTCAGCTCCTCGGCCACGGTATACGGCAACCCTGCCTCGGTGCCGATCACGGAATCTTTTCCGCTATCCGCCACCAACCCTTACGGCCGCAGCAAGCTGATCGTCGAGGACATGCTGCGCGATTTTGCCAAGGCGGAGCCGGACTGGAATATCGCGCTGCTGCGTTATTTCAATCCGATTGGCGCGCATGAAAGCGGTGAGATCGGCGAATATCCGAATGGCATTCCTAATAATCTGATGCCTTTCATCACTCAAGTGGCCTGCGGCAAACAAGCCGAGCTCAAGGTGTTTGGCAGCGATTATCCCACCAAGGATGGCACCGGCATACGCGACTATATCCATGTCGTGGATCTGGCCGCGGGCCATGTTAAGGCTGTCGAGGCGCTGACCCGTAATCTCGGCCTGCTGACGGTTAATCTGGGCACCGGCAAGGGCTATTCTGTGCTGGAAATGATCCAGATTTTCGAGCAAGTCAACGGTGTGAAAGTCCCCTACCAGATTGTTGACCGCAGGCCGGGAGATATTGCGGAGTGTTGGGCGGATCCTGCCGCAGCTGCAGGTTTGTTGGGATGGCGGGCAGAGAAGGATTTGTCGGCAATGTGCAAGGACAGTTGGCGCTGGCAGAGCCAGAATCCGGCGGGTTTCGAGTGAGTTGAATCATCTATCACTTGTTTTTTCAGAGCCCAACCGGGAGTCATGCTGCTTGGGTTCTTTGTTTATCTGCTATTGATTGCAACAGCATTGTGAATCAATGGGATAGTCTTCCTCCGCTGAAGCGGCATCGAGGTGCGAGACTAGGAAGTGTCAAACACCCAGTCAATACGGAAAAGGGAGTCCACCATGAAGATTATGCGCTTCGGTGTCGATCTGGCCAAAACTGTATTTCAAATTCATGGTGTGGAGGCTCAGAAAAAACCGGTTTGTCGCCGTCAGTTGCGCCGCAGTCAGCTACTAGGGATTGTTGAGGTTTTGAAGCAGTGATTCGTAATGTACTTTTCATTCCGACCTTTACTGCTAAGTTACCGTTACAATGACTACATATTTTTGTTTGAGTCACGATGAATTCTGGTCTTGCTGTCTTGCCTCGCCTTCCTGGCAAATTGCTGTTGCATCACGCCCGCGCCCGTCTGCGCCATGGCGGCGTGATCGCCTATTCCACCGAATCCTGTTACGGCCTGGGTTGTCGTCCGCTCGACGTGCGGGCGATTCGCCGCGTGCTGGCGATCAAGGCGCGGCCCAATCACAAGGGTTTGATCGTCATCGCCGCCGATTTCGAGCAGATCCGCCATCTGGTGCGGCCGCTTAGCGCGGCGCAGCGCGCGGAACTGGCGCGCTATTGGCCCGGTCCATACACCTTTCTGTTGCCTGCTTCGCGGCGGGTGCCGCCGGCGCTGCGCGGCCGGCATGACAAGATCGCGGTGCGGGTGACGGCACATGGCGAGGCGGCGGCCTTGTGCCGGGCGCTGGGGACGGCCTTGGTGTCGACTTCGGCCAACCGCGCGGGCCAGAAATCGTTGAAAACGGCGCAGGCCTGCCGCAAGGCGTTTAAAGATAAGGTATTGACCTTGCCGGGGCGCATCGGCAAACGGCGCAAACCGTCCACCATCATCGATCTGGAAACCGGCCGCGTGTTACGCTAGCCGTATGTGAACCGAGGAATAAGACGTGCAACAGATTTCATTCATCAGCCTGATCCTGAACGCCAGCCTGTTGGTGCAGTTGGTGATGGCGGGATTGGCCTTGACCTCCCTGCTGTCCTGGGCGCTGATTTTCAACAAGATCTCGGTTTTGGGCGCGGCCAAGCGCCATAGCGAGGAGTTCGAGCGCAACTTCTGGAGCGGGGCGGACTTGAACCGTCTGTACGAGGATGTGTGCCGCCGTAGCGACGCGGTGGGGATGGAGCGCATTTTCCAGTCAGGCTTCGCCGAGTTTCTGAAGCTGCGCGGCCGGACCGGCACCGAGCTGTCAGACATCATGGATGGTTCGCGCCGGGCGATGCGCGCGGCGGCGCAGCGCGAGCTGGACGCGCTGGACAGCCACACCTCTTTCCTGGCGACGGTCGGTTCGGTCAGCCCTTACGTCGGCTTGTTCGGCACGGTGTGGGGCATCATGCATGCCTTCATCGGCTTGGGCAACGCCGGCCAGGCCACGCTGAGCACGGTGGCGCCGGGGATTGCCGAGGCGCTGGTGGCTACGGCGATCGGCCTGTTCGCCGCCATCCCGGCGGTGGTGGCCTATAACCGCTTCGCCACCGATGTGGACCGCCTGGCCACCCGTTTCGATACCTATATGGAAGAGTTCTCCAACATCCTGCAGCGGCTGGCGATGCGCTAAGCCGCTTGCCGCCCTGGCTGGCCTCTGGCATGGTTTGAGTCCGTACCGTCTGGACTTCGCCATGCCTTTTTCACGTCTCGCGCCGCTCACGCTGGCGGCCTTCTTCGCCCTCTACATCATCTGGGGCTCCACTTATCTGGCCATTCGCATCGGGGTGGAGTCCTGGCCGCCGCTGATGATGGCCGGCATTCGTTTTCTGTTGGCGGGCGGCATCGTGCTGGCCTATCTGCGCTGGCGCCGCGTGGCGTGGCCGGATGCGCGCCAGCTGCGTGGGGCGGCCATTCTTGGCGTGCTGATGCCGGCTGTGGGCAATGGCTTGGTGACGATGGCCGAGCGCGAGGTGTCGTCCGGCGTGGCCGCGCTGGTGGTGGCGACGGTGCCGCTGTTCACCTTGCTGTTCGCCCGACTGTTTGGCCATAAGTCGCGCGCCTTGGAGTGGGCGGGCATGTTGCTGGGCGTATTCGGCATCGTGTTGCTGAATCTGGGTTCCAGCCTGCGCGCAAGTCCTGAAGGGGCGGTGCTGCTGGTATTGGCCTCGGCCGGCTGGGCGCTGGGCTCGGCCTGGAGCAAGCATCTGGCGCAGCCGCCGGGCGCGATGGGCAGCGCCTGGACCATGATCTTTGGCGGCCTGGCCTTGCTGCTGTCGAGTTTCGCCATCGGCGAGCGCTTGACGGCCTGGCCGGGCGCTGCCGGCTGGGGCGCCTTGCTGTATCTGACGGTGTTCGGCTCGATGATCGCCTACAGCGCCTACCTGTATCTATTGCGGACGGTGTCGGCCGCCGCCGCCACCAGCTACGCCTATGTCAATCCGGTGATCGCGGTGCTGCTGGGCGTGCTGTTCCTGGGCGAGCATGTCGGTCCGCAGGAGATGCTGGCCATGGTGGTGATTGTGGCGGCGGTGCTGCTGATCAGTTGGCGGCGTTAGCCGGGCGGCTCCTGCGGGATGCCCGGCGGGGTCTTACAGAGCTTGCCATAGCGCCGGTTGGCTGGATGGCGTCCAGCCGGAGCCGATCGGGGCGGTGTGCGGCTGCAGGCAACGGTAGCTGCGGCCCTGGTAGCTGACCAGCTGGCCGAGGCGGTAGGGCGTCCCTTCGCGCCAGTTGGCCGGCAGCGGCGGCACAATGCCGCCGTTGCCTTTCTTCAAATCAATGTTGTAGCCATAGCCCGGATAGCCATCGTTGAGATAGACGCGGTTGGCGCTGGCGCTTTGCACCGGCGTGATCACGACCTGCCGTTGCCGTTGGCTGGCCACGCCGATGCGTATGGCGCGCGACGCGGCATTGACCTTGCGTGCCAGCTCGTAAGGCCAGTTGGCCATGCCGGCGTTGGCCGGCGTCAGCTTGACGCTGTGGCTCTCGGCATCATGTCCCAGCGCGTCGAATACCCGCAGCGTCACCGTGCTGTTGGCCGGCAGATCCTCATGCGCGACGACGTTGCCTATCTCTTTCCATGGATTGGCCAAAGGCGGCTTTGCGCCGGGAGTTTGGCCGTCGGTGTCGAACATCACGTCGGAGCACGAGTAAAAGGCCTCTTCGCTGTCCGAACGCTTCCACACGTTGTAGATGATGTGGCGGCCGCTCTTGCCGGCCGGCAGCGGCAGCGTCATCCGATAGCGCTTGTCGCCGTCCAGGCGCGGCGTGCCGTTGATCGTGCCGAACAGTTCCAGATCAGACCATTTCAGCGGCTGCTCCGGCCGCCAGCCGTCGCGCGTGATGTAGAAACGGAAGTATTGGGTGGCATGCGGCGCGGTGGCGCGGTAGACGAACTCGTAGTTGCCTTTGGCGTCTGGCACGATGCGGGTGGCTGGCCAATCGGCGCGCGGCTGGTTGAAACCGCGGAATTCAGCCTTGCCGCCGCCGCACAGCGTGCCGTCCGGCACCACGGCCTGGTGTTGGTCGCCTGTCGGGTTCTGGTTGATGCCGTTCCAGTCATACATCGCCTGAGTGCCGCCGATTTGCCTGGCGTCCTGGCATGCCTTGCTCTTTGGCGCTTCCGGGCCTTCCAGATAGCAGCCGTAGACGCGATTTTGCGGTCGTTCCATCGTGCCGTGGGCCCATAGTTGGGCGCTTAAGCTGCTCAAGGCCATCACGGATAGGTGCCAATACGGTTTCATGCGGATTCCTCGTCTGATAGTGGTATGCGGAGGCTTCTCCGGCGTCACGCCGGGATCGTGCGGCCTTTCTGGGCCGACCATCCCGGCGTGCGGGGCGCGCCCTGCCAGGCGCGGCGGCTATTGTGGCAAGGTTTGACTGGGAGTTGACCTGTCCCGATGGCCCGGTTTGGCGCCGGGTCGATTTCTTTAAGGCGTCCCGCCGGACTGTCGCGGCGATGTCATGTCTCGCGAATCAATTCACCTTGCCTTGATAATTGGTATTGACGTGGTATTAATGTGGTATTAACGTGCGCAGTGTAGCGAACGGATTACGCGGCATTCGGAACAAGGATGGGATACCGGCGGCGGGAGACTAGGCTTACACTGCCATTTTCAGACCACTTGCAGACGACCATGGAAAACCGCTGGCAAGCATTGAAACCGGATGAAACCCTCAGCACCCCGTTATACCTGCAGCTGTCGCGCAAGCTGGCCGACGCGATCAACGCCGGCTGGTGGCAGGCAGACGAGGCGCTGCCGTCGGAACGGACGTTTTCGGAAGAGCTGGGCATTTCGCGGGTGACCGCGCGTAAGGCGATGGACGTGCTGCTGGAGCAGGGCATGATCCGCCGGCGCCAGGGATCAGGCACCTTCATCACGCCCAGGCTGGAGCAGCCGCTGTCGCGTTTGACCGGCTTCACCGAGCAGTTGAGGTTGCGCGGCTTCGTGCCGTCCTCGGTATGGCTGGAGCGCGGCGTGTTCCCGCCCAGCAACGAGGAAGTGATCAAGTTGGGGCTGTCGCCGACCTCGATGGTGGCGCGGCTGAAGCGCCAGCGCCTCGCCGACGGCGTGGTGATGGCGATTGAGATGAGTACGATGCCGGTGGCGTATCTGCCGGACCCGCAGTCGGTGGGCACTTCGCTGTATGCCCACCTGGACGCGGCGGGACATTCGGTGGTGCGCGCCCTGCAGCATATCCGGGCGGTGAATGCTTCGGGCGAGATCGCCCAGCTCGCCGGCATCCGGCCGGGCGAGGCGATGCTGTTGATCACCCGTATCGGCTTCAATGCCGACAATGTGGCGATCGAGCTGACCGACACCTATTGCCGCAACGATTATTACGACTTTGTAGCCGAACTGAAACGATGACTTTGAACCAGACCTTGCAGGGCCGCATCCTCACCGCCTCCGGCTGGATGGACGGCGCCGTGCGCCTGGCGGCCGATGGCCGCATCGCAGCGATAGACGCCAGCCTGGCATCGGGCCGGCAGCCGGAACGTTACATTCTGCCCGGCTTCATCGACCTGCACGTGCACGGCGGCGGCGGCGTGGACATCATGGAGGGCGGCAACGCCGTCTCCCATGTCGCGCGGCTGCACGCCCGTTTCGGCACCACGTCCTTGCTGGCCACCACCATGACCGCGCCGCCGGACGAAATCTCCCGCGTGCTGGCGGACATCGGACGCTGCAGCAAGGAGCGGGCGCCGGCCGGCAGCCGCGTGCTGGGCGTGCACCTGGAAGGTCCGTACATCAACCCCGGCAAGCTGGGCGCCCAGCCTGACGACGCCTGCCAGGCGGCGATGGCGCAGATCGACGCCTACCGCGCGCTGGCGCCGATCTCGCTGATCACCCTGGCGCCGGAGATCCCGGGCCACATGGACATCATCCGCCTGCTCAGCGCGCAAGGCGTGCGCGTGCAGATGGGCCACACCCTGGGCAGTTACGAACAGGCGGTGGAAGCCCTGCAGCAGGGCGCGTCCGGCTTTACCCACCTCTTCAATGCGATGACCGGCCTGCATCACCGCGAGCCTGGCGTCGTCGGCGCGGCGCTGGCGCATGCCGAGTACGCCGAGCTGATCCCCGATCTGCTCCACGTCCATCCGGGCGCCATCCGCACCGCCTTGCGCGCCATTCCGCGCCTTTACTGCGTGACCGATTCCACCGCCGCCGCCGGCATGCCGGACGGCCAGTACAAGCTGGGATCGCACTCGGTGACCAAATGCATGGGCGGAGTGCGTCTGGCCGACGGCACCCTGGCTGGCAGCACGCTGACCATGGATCAGGCGCTGCGCAATCTGGTGAAGATCGGCCTGCCGCTGGCGGATGCCTCGCACCGCCTGTCGCTGTATCCGGCCGACTATCTGGGCCTGGCCGAACGCGGCCGCCTGGAAGCGGGCGCCTGGGCCGACATCGTGGTGATGGACCCGGAACTGAATTTGCAGCAAGTCTACGTTGAGGGAGAGGAAATTGGCCTCGTTGATGCTTGAAGAAGCGCTGTACGCCGCCGAAGCGGTGGCCGCGCAACATATGTACGCCGATGAAGGCCTGGCTGCGCTGGGCCGCGAACTGGCCCGCATCCGTCCGCAGCTGGCGCTGACCGTGGCCCGCGGCAGTTCCGACCACGCCGCCAGCTATTTCGCCTATCTGGCGATGCAGCGCCTCGGCGTGCCGGTGGTGTCGCTGCCGATGTCCATCGTCACCCTGCACCAGTCGCCGCTGGCGGTGAAGGGGCAGCTGGCGGTCGCGGTATCGCAATCGGGCCAAAGCCCGGACCTGGTCGACACCATGAAGGCCCTGTCCGATGCCGGCGCCCACACCGTGGCGCTGGTCAACAAGCCGCACTCGCCGTTGGCGGAAGCATGCCATTGGGCGGCGCCGCTGTGCGCCGGCGAGGAAAAGAGCGTCGCCGCCACCAAGAGCTACATCACCGCGCTGTCTGCCGTGGCCCGCCTGGTGGCCCACTGGCAGAACGACGCCGGCCTGCTGGCCGCGCTGGAGAACTTGCCGCAGCGCCTGACCGAGGCAGCGGTCCAGGACTGGTCCGCCGCCATCGAAGTGCTGCAGCCCGCGGAGCGCATCATGGTGGTGGGCCGCGGCCTGGGCTTCGCCGTGGCGCTGGAAGCGGCGCTGAAGTTCAAGGAAACCTGCGCGATCCAGGCTGAGGCCTTCTCCGGCGCCGAGATCAAGCACGGCCCGATGGCGCTGATCGACGAAGGCTACCCGCTGTTGGTGTTCGCGCCGCGCGGACCGGAGCAGCAGGGCCTGATCGCCCTGGCCGCCGAGATGCGCGGCCGCGGCGCCAAGGTCTTGCTGGCCGCGCCGGCCGACGTGGAAAGCCGCGACCTGACGCTGAGCGTGGCCGATGACGAGGCGCTTGACCCGCTGCTGGCGATCCAGAGCTTCTACCTGATGGCCGCCCGCCTGTCCGAGGCGCGCGGGCTGAACCCGGATGTGCCGCGCCACCTGTCCAAGGTGACCTGCACCCGCTGAGGCGGGCGCGCGCAAGAATGTGAAGATTTCCCCGCCGCGTCTAGGGCTGTTTGGCCTGTAGACGCTTCCAGACCGTGGCGGCCCGCGGGGCGTCTCCCCCCGCGGGTTGTCGCCGGGTCGGAGGCCAAAGCGGCGGGGGAAGGCGCAGGAGACGGATGTGCGGGTAACGATGTTGTCACCCTCTGCCTGTGCAGGGCGCGGGGAATCTAGAGCTGTAAAGTGCTGGGGAGCCGCCGTTTGACAAGACGGCACCAGAATCAACCTGGGAGAGATCTTGTGAGTACTACCAACAAATTTGCAGGCATACAGCAGCTGGGGCGCGCCCTGATGCTGCCTATCGCCGTGCTGCCGGTCGCCGGCCTGCTGCTGCGCTTGGGCCAGCCCGATCTGCTGGACATCAAATTCATGGCGCAGGCGGGGGACGCCATTTTCAGCAACCTGGCGCTGATCTTCGCCATCGGCGTGGCGGTGGGCTTCGCCAAGGATGGCAACGGCACGTCCGGCCTGGCCGGCGCCATCGGTTTCCTGGTGCTGACCGCCGTGCTGAAAGTGATCGACGAAAAGATCAATATGGGCGTGCTGTCCGGCATTCTGTCCGGCCTGATCGCCGGGTATCTGTATAACCGCTACAAGGACATCAAGCTGCCCAGCTACCTTGCCTTTTTCGGCGGCAAGCGCTTTGTGCCCATCGTGACAGGCTTTGGCATGCTTGTGCTCGGGGCGGTGCTAGGCTACGTTTGGCCCCCGGTGCAGCATGGCATTGACGCCGTGGGCAAGTGGCTGATCGCCACCGGCGAAGTGGGCGTATTCTTCTACGGCGTGCTCAACCGCGTTCTGATCGTCACCGGCCTGCACCACATCCTCAACAATATTGTCTGGTTCCAAGTGGGCGACTTCACCACCGTCGCCGGCAAGGTGGTGCATGGCGACCTGACCCGCTTCTTCGCCGGCGACAAGACCGCAGGCATGTTTATGTCCGGCATGTTCCCGGTGATGATGTTCGGCCTGCCGGCCGCCTGTCTGGCGATGTACCGCACCGCGAAGCCGGAAAACAAGGCGGCCGTGGGCGGCCTGCTGTTCTCCATGGCGCTGACCGCCATGCTGACCGGCGTGACCGAGCCCGTGGAATTCGCCTTCATGTTCCTGGCCCCGGTGCTGTACGGCATCCATGCGGTGCTGACCGGCCTGTCCATGGCCATCATGCAGACGCTGGGCGTGAAACTGGGCTTCGGCTTCTCCGCCGGCCTGTTCGACTACGTCATCAACTATGGCATCGCCACCAAGCCGCTGCTGCTGTTGCTGGTGGGCGCAGTCTACTTTGCCGTCTACTACGCGCTGTTCGTGTTCTTCATCAAGAAGTTCGATCTGAAGACGCCGGGCCGCGAAGATGTGGCCGTAGCGGTGGCTGAAGTTGCCGCCGGCACCGGCCGCGCGCGCGCCTTCATCGATGCGCTGGGTGGCGCCGCCAACCTGAAATCGGTTGACGCCTGCACCACCCGCCTGCGTCTGCAGGTGGCCAGCAACGAGCAAGTGAACGAAGCCGCGCTGAAGGCGCTGGGTTCCCGCGGCCTGATCAAGCCGGCCGCCGGCAGCGTGCAAGTGGTATTGGGACCGGAAGCCGACCTGATCGCCGACGAAATCCGCAACGCGCTGGCTTCCGGCGCAAGCGCTCCGGCGCAGCAGGCTGCCGCCGAAAAGCTGGTGTCGGCTGCCGCCGCCAGCGGCGCCAGCATCGACAAGGCGCGCTGGCTGGCCGCTTTGGGCGGCGAGGGCAATGTGCGCAAGGTGGAAGTGGTGGCCGGCAGCCGGCTGCGCGTGGAAGTGGCCGATGCCGCCCGCGTGGATCAGGCGGCGCTGCAGCAGCTGGGCGCCAGCGGCGTCACCTCGGTGTCGTCTACCGTATTGCACGTGGTTCTGCAAGGGGACGCCACCCCTTACGCCGCGGTTTTACAGGCTTGAAGCGGTAAAATGATCAACATTTGATGTAGCGTGTTGATTACATTGTGAAATGAGTGGAAAGTGACAGCGCAAGGCGGGAAATCGGCCTTGCGCTGTTTTCTTAGGGCATGCGCGGCCTTGGCCGCGATCCGAATTCGCTATTTCGATGGCGTCGTTACCACCATCGAATCATTCATTGAGCTGTCACAAGCTGACAAGGAGACTTCATCATGGCTATCAAAGTCGGTATCAACGGTTTCGGTCGCATCGGTCGCATGGTGTTTCGCGCCATCGCCAAGGACTTCCCGGAGCTTGAGGTGGTTGGCATCAACGACCTGCTCGATCCGGAATACCTGGCCTACATGTTGAAGTACGACTCCGTGCACGGCCGCTTCCAGGGCGACGTCAAGGTGGAGGGCGGCAGCCTGGTGGTCAACGGCAAGACCATCCGCCTGACCGCGGAAAAAGACCCGGCCAACCTGAAGTGGAACGAAGTGAACGCCGAAATCGTCATCGATTGCACCGGCTTCTTCCTGACCAAGGAAGGCTGCCAGAAGCACATCGACGCCGGCGCCAAGAAAGTGGTGCAGTCCGCGCCGTCCAAGGACGACACCCCGATGTTCGTCTACGGCGTCAACCACGACAAGTACGCCGGCGAAACCATCGTTTCCGCCGCGTCCTGCACCACCAACTGCCTGGCCCCGGTGGCCAAGGTGCTGCATGACAACTGGGGCATCAAGCGCGGCCTGATGAGCACCGTGCACGCCGCCACTGCCACCCAGAAGACTGTGGACGGCCCGTCGTCCAAAGACTGGCGCGGCGGCCGCGGCATCCTGGAAAACATCATTCCGTCGTCCACCGGCGCCGCCAAGGCCGTGGGCAAAGTGATTCCGGAACTGAACAAGAAGCTGACCGGCATGGCCTTCCGCGTGCCGACTTCCGACGTGTCCGTGGTCGACCTGACCGTGGAGCTGGAGAAGGAAGCCGACTACGCCGACATCTGCAAGGCGATGAAGGCCGCTTCCGAGGGCGAACTGAAGGGCGTGCTGGGCTACACCGATGAAAAAGTGGTGTCCACCGACTTTGTCGGCAACACCGCGCCGTCCACTTTCGACGCCGACGCCGGTATCGCGCTGGACAAGACCTTCATCAAGGTGGTGGCCTGGTACGACAACGAATACGGCTACACCTGCAATATGCTGCGCTTTGTGAAGCACGTGGCAGGCTGAGCCTGATCGAGTAAGGGAGAGTTGTTCTCTGTTCCGGCTGGCGCCCGCAAGGGCCCCAGCCGTTTTTTCATTCGTCTTCGTGCAGCGCCGGCATGCGCGGCGCTACCGGCGTGTCGATGATGATGGAGGTTTTGGTGTCCCCAAACTGCATCAGCCGCGCGATCAGCGCCTGCAGCGCGGGCATGGTGTCCACCGCCACCTTGATCATCAGGCCGCTGGTGCCGGTGATGGACGCGCATTCGATCACCTCCGGCGTGTTGCGGATTTCGTCTACCACCACGTAGTACTCCAGGTGCTTGACTGTCAATTCGATCAGGCAGGAAATCGGCAGGCCGACCCGCGCGGGGTCGATCTGCGCGCGGTAGCCGGTGATCACGCCGGCCTGCTCCAGCTTGGCCACGCGATCCGCCACCGCCGGCGCCGACAGGTTCACGCGCCGCGCCAATTCGGCGAAGCTGATCCTGGCATTTTCATGCAGTGAGGCGAGGATTTTTCGATCAAATCTGTCCATGTTTTGATTGTAAGCTGGAATGTTGAAACAAACAGGCAAACGAAGGTGAAAGTAGAAAAAATCCTTCGATTTTTATGCTCGCGTAGCGAAATTGCTACGTAGAATGCACCCCGTAATCAGGAGCAGGAGGCATGTCCCGCCTCCTGTTCCTCTCCAAGATTGGTTGCGGATGAGCGTGTCGCTCGACCCCCTCATTTGAGACTGTCCTGGTGATCTCTTTGTCCCTGGTCTCTTGTCAGATCAATGTTTTGACGACGACCATTCCGGGTCTGCCGCAGCGGCAGGCCCGTTTTTTTTTGGCGGTCTTGGAACTTCCTGCAAGGATGCGGCACAATGCTCGCGAACGTTTCAAGACATGTCATATTACTGTCATCTGGCGTTTGTATCCTTGCCACAAAATCAAACCGAGGATAGCCGAATATGGCCGCCAATATCTTGCTCGTGGAAGACGAACCGGCGATTCAGGAGCTGATCGCCTTCAACCTGGCCCAGGCCGGCCATCATGTGCTGCGCGCCGGCACCGCCGAGGCGGCGCTGACGCTGGTGAGGAACGCGCTGCCGGACTTGGTGCTGCTGGACTGGATGCTGCCCGGCGCCAGCGGCGTGGATGTGGCCAAGCGTCTGCGCGCCGACGAGCGCACCCGCCATATCCCCATCATCATGCTGACCGCCCGCTCCGACGAGCAGGACAAGATCATCGGCCTGGAAACCGGCGCCGACGACTATATCACCAAGCCGTTCTCGCCGCGCGAACTGCTGGCCCGCATCAAGGCCGTGCTGCGCCGCCGCGCGCCGCAGATGACCGACGACGCCGTCGATGTGCAAGGCCTGCGCCTGGACCCGGTGACCCACCGCGTCACCGGCCACGGCAATGTGATCGATCTCGGTCCGACCGAGTTTCGCCTGCTGCATTTCTTCATGACCCATCCCGAGCGCGTCCATTCACGCGCCCAGTTGCTGGATCAGGTGTGGGGCGACCATGTTTTCGTCGAGGAGCGCACCGTGGACGTGCACATCCGCCGTCTGCGCAGCGCGCTGGAAGGCACCAAGCACGACGGCCTGATCCAGACGGTTCGCGGCACCGGCTACCGTTTCTCCGTGCAGCAGTAGGCCGCGATGCACGAATTCCTGCAACGCACCGCCCTGTGGCTGGCGGCCATCACGGTCATCAGCTGCGGCTTCTGGGTCTCATCATCGGCCGACGCCGCGCTGCTGGCGCTGGCGATTTGCCTGGGCGCCTGGCTCGCTTTCAATCTGTATCACATCGCGTTGCTGATGCGCTGGCTGCGCCATCCGGTGCCGGAGCGGGTGCCGGACGGCTTCGGCGTCTGGCATACCGTGTTCATGACCCTGTACCGCACCATGCGCACGCAAAGCCAGAGCAAGAAAAAGCTCACCCATGTGCTGGAGCGCTTCATCAACGCCGGCGAGGCGATGCCGGACGGCGTGGTGGTGCTGGACGAGCTGGACCGCATCGAGTGGATCAATCCGATGGCGGTTGAGCATCTGGGGCTGGACCGCAAGCGCGACGTCGGCAACCAGATTCTCAACCTGATCCGCCAGCCGGCCTTCCATGCGTATATGAAGAACGCCAGTTTCAGCCAACCGCTGATGCTGACCTTCAGCCAGCCGCGCGAGCTGGTGATCTCGCTGCAATTGGTGCCGTTCGACTCCACCCGCAAACTGCTTTTGACGCGCGACATCACCCAACTGGAGCGGGTGCAGACGGTGCACCGCGACTTCGTCGCCAACGTTTCGCACGAGTTGCGCACCCCGTTGACCGTGGTGGGCGGCTTTCTGGAGACGCTCAGCGACATGCCCGAGGTGAACGACCAAATGTTCCGCCAGTTCTTGCCGATGATGATGGAGCAGTCGCGGCGGATGCAGAGCCTGGTGGAAGACCTGCTGACGCTGTCCAAGCTGGAAAACAGCCCGAAGGCGGTCAATTCCGAGCGGGTGGACATGCGCGATATGCTGGACACGCTGATGGTGGAGGCCGAAGGGCTGTCGCAGGGCCGCCATCAGGTCAAGCTGCTGCGCAACTGCGACTGCGGCCTGTGGGGCAGCAGCCAGGAGCTGCATTCCGCCTTCGGCAATCTGGTGTCCAATGCCGTGCGCTATACGCCGGAAGGCGGCAGCATCACGCTGGCCTGGCAGGACGAGGGCGATCAGCTGCGCTTCTCGGTCAGCGATACCGGCATCGGCATTCCGCGCGAGCACATCCCGCGGCTGACCGAGCGTTTTTACCGCGTGGACCGCGGCCGCTCGCGCGGCAGCGGCGGCACCGGCCTGGGTCTCGCCATCGTCAAGCACGTGCTGGCGCGGCATCATGCCCGGCTGGAGATCAAGAGCGAGCCGGACAAGGGCAGCACCTTCAGCGTGGTGTTTCCGCGCGAACGCCGCAACGACAGCCAGGCCGCCTGATCCCGTTCGATCCAGCGCAAACCGCCGCGACAATTTTGTTGGCGTGGCGGTTGCGGCGCGCTACGATGTCTGTCTTTACCTCAAGCAATTCCCCCTGGACGCCTCACCATGAATCGTTTGCAAGCCATTCGTCCGTTCGGCCAGCGCATCTGGCTGGACAATCTGTCCCGTGAACTGATCGCCTCCGGCGAACTGTCGCGCCTGCTGGCCGACGACGGCATCGCCGGCGTGACCTCCAATCCGGCCATCTTCTACAAGGCGATCAGCACCGACGCCAGCTATCAGGGCGAGCTGGCCGTGCTGAAGCAAGACGCAGGATTGTCCGCCGAAGCGCGCTACGAGAAACTGGTGGTGGCCGATATCCAGGCCGCCTGCGATCTGCTGCAGCCGCAATACGAGGCCAGCCAGGGCAATGACGGCTACGTCAGCCTGGAAGTGTCGCCGGAGCTGTCGCGCGACGAAGCCGGCACCCTGGCCGCCGCGCGCCGGCTGTGGGCCGAAATCGGCCGCGCCAACGCGATGATCAAGATTCCCGCCACCGCCGAAGGCATCCGCGCCTTCCAGCAGCTGACCCGCGAAGGCGTCAACGTCAACATCACGCTGCTGTTCTCGCTGCCGCAGGTGGAAGCGGTGTGGGATGCCTACATCGCCGGCCTGTCCGCGCGCCTGGCCGACGGCAAGGCGGTGGCCGGCGTCAAGGCGGTGGCCAGCTTCTTCCTGTCGCGCGTGGACAGCCTGCTGGATCCGCAAGTGGCCGAGCCGCACAAGGGCAAGGTGGCCATCGCGCTGTCCAAAGCCGCTTACGCGCGCTATCAGGAGCGTTTCCACGGCGAAGAGTTCGCCAAGCTGCGCGCCGCCGGCGCCCGTCCGCAGTTCCTGCTGTGGGCTTCCACCGGCACCAAGAACGCCGCTTACAGCGACGTGCTGTACGTGGAGAGCCTGATCGGCGACGAAACCGTCAATACCGTGCCGGACGCCACGCTGAGCTGCTTCCGCGATCATGGCAACGCCGCGCTGACGCTGCCGCAAGGCATGGAGCAGGCCAAGGCGCTGTTGGCCGAAGTGGAGGCCGCAGGCATCGATTTGGCAGCCGCCGGCGAGAAGCTGCAGCAGGACGGTCTGAAGCTGTTCGAGGATGCGTTCGCCCAGTTGCTGAAACTCACCGCCTAAGCCCGCGCGGGCAGTGGTAACAACGGGTTGCCGGCGTGAGCGGGCAACCCGTTTTGTTTGGAACGACGCGAGGGCTCAGACGGCTTCGGCGCGGCGCGTGGCCATGCGGGCGCCGGCCAGCTTCAGCTCTTCCGGGCTCAGCGTGCTGGCGGCGGCGGGAAACAGCCAGGCCTCTTCGGTCGCGGCGTGATCGCGGTACTGGCGGGCGAACTCCTGCAATTCATTCTTGCTGATCTGCTTGATGCGGCCGTCGCGCAGCGCGACCAGGTCGTCGCGGATCGCGTTCCAGCACGAATGCAGGTAGCCATGCTCGGCCGATAATTGCTCCAACCGCGAGGCGGCGGTGGGAATCCGCTCCTCGATCAGCGGAAACAGTTCTTCTTCTTCATCGGTATGATGGGCGGGGCCGGCGATGTCGAAATAGCGCACCACGTCGTCTATGGTGTTGCGGGCGGCTTCGTCCACGCCATTTTCCTCGATATACGGCGGCAGTTTGTCCAGCAGGTCGCAGAAACGGCGAATCTTGTCATGGCAGGCCAGCAGCATTTCCAGCGGCTGATCGAAGCTGGGCGAGGGATTGGCGCCCATGGTGTTGAGCGTGAGCATGTGGGGTCTCCAGCATATTGAGTCAATCAAGATTGTGCCGCACAGTTCAGGCTCAGGACATGACGTGCCTCAAGTGCAAACTGTCCGTCATAATGGCAGATGGCGTGCGCGTCGGCTGCGCATGTTCTTGATACCGCTTTGCGCGATGGAACACAAGCCGGATTTTCGCGGAGCGAGTCCGGCTGGGAAAACAAGGGAATAGCATGCAGTTGCCGTTCGAACTGAAGGAACTGGATCGCGCCGACGACAGGTTGGCGCGGGAAGCGCTGCGCGTGCAGCTGGCGGCCCACCAACTGGAAGTGGCGTGGCTGAATTATCCGGCCCTGCCGCTGCTGTGGCCGAGCCTGGCGGCGGTGCGCGCCAGCCGCGAGCGCATCCTGGCCGCGTTCGAGGGCGAGGCGCTGCGCGGCCTGGTGGTGGTGTCGCGCCGCCCCGACGGCGGCATCCACATCGAGCGCACGGTGGTGGACCCGGCGCATCTGGAGCAAGGCTGGGGTTACCGCTTGCTCAACCGCGCGCTGCAGGATGAATCAAGCTGCAGCGTCGATACCGCGGAAGTCAACCAGGCGGCGCTGGCGCTGTACCACAAGGCCGGTTTCGTGCAGACCCAGCGCTGGACCACGACCGATGGCTTGGCCTTGTGGCGCTTGGAATATCGCCCGGCCGAGCCGCCGGCGTTGAAGCTGGGCGCCGATGGCTGGGTGACCGGCGCCTTGCAGCAGCCGTCGCCCAATTGCGATGAACGCAGCCCAGACTGCGCGCCGGAATTGCTGGTGGTGCACAATATCAGCCTGCCGCCGTATCGCTACGGGGGACCCGGCGTGGAGCAGCTGTTCACCAACCGGTTGGACCCTGCCGAGCATCCATACTATCAAGGCATCCATCAACTTCGGGTGTCGTCCCACTTTTTCATCCGCCGCGACGGCCGGCTGCTGCAGTTCGTGCCGGTGGGCAAACGCGCCTGGCATGCCGGCGTGTCCAGCTGGCGCGGCCGCGACAAGTGCAATGATTTTTCCATCGGCGTGGAGTTGGAAGGCTGCGATTTCGAGCCGTTCAGCGAGGCGCAATACTGCACGCTGGCGGCGCTGAGCGTGCAGTTGCGGCGGCATCTGCCCTTGTCCGCCATGCTCGGGCACGAGCACATCGCGCCGGGCCGCAAGACCGATCCCGGTCCCTGGTTCGACTGGCAGCGGGCGCAGGCCGCTTGCGGCCTGGCCTTGGGCTAGCGGCGCGATTCGCCGCTATGCCAGTTTCAGATACGGCCGGGGGTGGTCGCCGAAGGCCAGCGCCTCACCCGGCAGCGCGAACAGCGCATAACTGAAGCCCAGATAAAACGCCGCCTCGTCGCTCAGCCGCGAGATGGCGTCCAGATTGCCCAGCAATTCGCGGAACGGCAGTTGCACTCGCGTGTCGCCGTTTTCGACGAAGCCGACGCTATGTTCGAAGACCACGTGCAGCGGCCGGAAATCGCCGGCGACGGCGACATCGGAAAAGTCGTATTGGGCCAGCAAGGCGGGGCGCTTGCGCGCGACCTTGCCGGCCACTACGCCGGCCAGCAGGATCTCGTCGCGCGGCAGGCCGCGCAGATCGGCCAGCCTCACCTTCCGCTCCAGGCTGAGGCGATAGGTTTGGGCGGTGTTGACCAGCCGCACCGTGATCGCGTCGGCGTCGATGTCTTCTATGGTGAGCGCGTTCACAACACCCCCAGGATCAAGGAGGCCTTGGCTTCCAGCTCGCCGCGTTCCAGCTCGGGACTGGAGCGCGCGCTCAAGGTGCTGCCCACGCGGGTAGTGGCCATGCCATGCGCCAGCAGCGCGCTGCGGATCACGGTGCCCAGCTCCGCCTCGTCGGCGCAAACATAACCGCAGGCGCCGGCGTACCAGTAGCGGGTTTCGTGTTCGGCCAGCAGCCGGGCGGCGGCATCCACCGGCGTGCCGACGACGGTGGCGGGCCACAGGTGGTCGCAGATGGCGTCGGCCAGCGTTTTGCCTGGCTTCAGCCGCGCGCTGATGCTGGCCGAGGTGTGGAACACGTTGGCGAAGCGTTCCACTTCCCGCGCCACGTCGACGCGGATGTCTTCGCAGCTGGCCTCCTTGGCCAGGATGTCGGCGCGCACGCATTCTTCCAGTTCGAACTTGTCCTTGTCCGACGCCAGCAGTTTCTCCACTTGCAGCCGGTCCTCGGCTTCATCGCGGCCGCGCGCGATGGTGCCGCAGATCGGGCTGGTGCTGAGCCGCCCGTCGCGCAGCCGCAGGAACATCGCCGGCGAAGAGCCGGCCAGCTGGAAGTCCCCGCCGTCGAAATACAGGTTGTATGGGGCGGGATTGCGTTGCAGCAGATCGCGGTGAATCTGGTAGCCGTCGCGCGCGCAGGGGCGCTGGATGGCGAAGCTGGGATTGAGCGAGCGCAGCGCGCCGTCGGCGATGCGCTGGCTGGCGATATCGTACATGCGCGGGTAGGGCTGGCCGCGGCCGGCGGCGAAGTCGTCGGCGCCCAGCAGCGGCCCCAGCGCCAGCGGCCAGGCTTCGCCGCCGGCGTCGGCCGGGTCCAGCAGATAGTCCACCGCCACGCCGTCCACGATCAGCCTCTCCGGCAGGTGGAACACGCCCAGCGCGCCGCTGCCCAGCCCCAGCTTGGCGTGGATCAGCTCATAGCAGAAGAAGCCGTAGAGGCCGAAATGCGGGCCGGCTTCGAAGCGCGCGGGCAAGTCCAGCAAGAGCTGCAGACGCGTTGGCAACGGCGCGGACGGATCAAGCGGCAGACGCCGCGCGCCGGGCGCGCTGGCGTCGGGCATCAAGCCCAGCAACGGCGTCAGCGCCTCGGCGATGCGGACGCCATTGCGGCTGCGCGGCAGCAGCGCGATGCGGTCGCCGAAGAACAGCACGCTGAGCGCGGCACGTTCGACCGCGCGGGCGTGATGCGCGTATTTGCCGGTGTAGTCGTAGTTGCACTGCAGCGCGAACAGCGGCGGACGCGGCGCGGTTTGCGGGACAGATACGGAATGCAGCTGGATCATATTCATACTTGCAGGTAGCGGGAGGAGAATTTGACCTTGCGGCCGCCGGGGACGGTTTCGATCCAGGCTTGATAGCGGTACAGCAACTGGACGATGAGTTGGGAAATCCAGGACAGCACCACGGTGGACGAAAATTTGAAGACCAGGCTGAAGGCGAAGATCTTCACGATGGTGGCGAAGGAGAAGACGCCGTAGAAGGCGATCATGAAGCAAATGGCGGTATACACCACTTCACCGATCACCGACGAGAAGATGTCGCGGACGAAGTACAGCCGGCTCGACCACAGACTCTTCAAATAGAGCAGGAAACGGGTGTTGAACTGGCTGCCGATCAGGCAGCCGATCGCGAACGAGATCGAGCCGCGCACGATGTGTTCGCTGATCAGCACGTAGCTTTGGTTCAGCGCTGCGCAATGGCCGCGGTCGGCCAGCGGCAGCAAGCCGCAGTCGCGCTGCGACTGGCTGAGCGCGGTGAAGGAGACGGCGAACAGGATTTCCGCCAGGCAGGTGGCGAACAGGATCTGGTTGGAGCGCTGTTTGCCATAGACCTCGGCGATCGGATTGAGCAGCATCAGGATGATGGGCATGGTGAAGGTGCCCAGGCTGGCCTCAGTGCCGAATACCTGCACCACTTTGTACGAGGTCAGGTTGGAGGCGATCGCCGAGATCAGGATCAGGAAGGACAGGATCACGATGGGATCGATGCAGGCCAGCGCGCGGCTGGCCAGGTCTTGGAGTCGTTTCATGTGTTTTTCCGAAAAATGATGGCCACCACGCAGCCGAAGGCCGCGTGGCCGTTGTCTTCCAGGCTGAGCGCGCCGCGATCCGCGAAGACGGTCCGGCCATGCCAGGGCGGAGTGGTTTGCACGACCACCACCGAGCGGCGCGGAAATACGCGCTGACGGAACAACGCCTGGTCTATGGCGAGTACCGAATCGTCCAGCGACGGCTCCAAGGGGATGAACTCGTCCCATATCGGCTGGCGGCCGTCGCTTAGCGCGGCCAATTGGTCAAAGCTGCGGATCACGGGCGCCATGCCGCCGACGGCGGCGCCGCCCAGGCCGATATCCAGCGCGCGGCTTATCGCCAGCGCATTGCTGAAGGTCAGCTCCCGTTCTTCATATAAGCCGCGATGCAGCGTCGACTGCTTGATGCCGGTGATGCGGGCTAACTCGCTGAGGGAAATTCTTTTATCGCGGATTCTGCGTATCGCACTTTGCTTGAATTCATGCAATACCGAATGGGGGCGGGTGATTTTATTTGCCTGCATTATATTGTTTGAGTGTGAATATTCTCTTGTCTGATAAATCGTATTGAGATGGATGGCTGGGCAGATTCTATTTTTTCTGGAAGAAATAGGCTCGGCTGTGCTAGATTTGATCTCTTATGATTTATGTCATAAATTGACTGTTTATCGTTGTTTTCAAAGGGTAATTTAAACTGTCCGCTTGGCGATTGTCTGGTTTTCAGGTTTTCATCGAGTGGCAGCGCTTTCTTGATTCAGGTGAGTGGACTGGAAAATATAGATTTCTTTGTTTATTTTCCGGCGCAATATTTTTCGGATGAAATTTTATGCCGTTGCAATTGATTTGGGCAATGGAAAAGTGAAAAGCACGAATGCTGGATAGGGATCAGACAAATGCAATCAGCGACAGCGGCGCGGGCGGGAGGACAAATGAGGGGCGCGTATATACAGACCGTTTCCGGGCGGTACCTGAATGTGATGGATCCGCGGCCGGAAGACATAGACATCGTCGATATCGCCCACCATCTGGCGCATATCTGCCGCTTTGGCGGCGCCTGCCGCCAGTTCTACAGCGAGGCCGAGCATGCGGTGCGGATGACGGAAATCCTGCCAGGGCGGCTGCAGCTGGCCGGCTTGCTGCATGGGGCGGCCAAGGCCTATGCCGGCGAAGTGGTGCGGGCCGACAGTGATGGCGGCGCGCCCGAGTCGCGGCGGCTGGCGGCGGCGGTGGAGGCGCGTTTCGAACTCCAGCTCAGCGGCGAGGACCGGGCGGAGCTCGCCTTGGCCGACGCCCGGCTGCTGGCGACCGAGCGGCGCGACCTGATGCCGCCGGACCGGCAGCCGTGGCCCATCCTGATGGGCGTGCAGCCGCTGCCGGAGCGGATCTGGCCGATGACCATTTCCCTGGCGCTGGCGCGCTTCTGCGAACAGTATGAGCAAGCCCTGCGTTGGCCGCAGCCGTCGCGCATCCAGTTCCGCCAGGATGCGCCGTGTTGAGCGTGCATGAAAAAGGCGCGTCCGGATGGGCGCGCCTGTGAGCGGTTTCGGCGGCGGATTTACAGCTCCACTTGCGCCCCAAGCTCCACCACGCGGTTGGTCGGCACCTGGAAGAAGTCGGTCGCCCGCAGCGCGTTCTTGCTCATCCAGACGAACAGCTTCTCGCGCCAGAGCGCCATGCCGGGATGGTCGGTGGGGACGATGGTTTCTCGCGACAGGAAGAACGAGGTGTCCATCAGCTCCATTTCGAAGCCTTCCTTGGCGCACATTTCGATCACCTGCAGCACGTTCGGGTCTTCCTTGAAGCCGTAGCGCGCCACCACGCGCCAGAACGATGCCGACATCTGCACGATGTCCAGCCGGTCTTCGTCGGAGATGTAGGGCACGTCCTCGGTGCGCACCGTCATCAGCACCACCCGTTCATGCAGCACCTTGTTGTGCTTCAGATTGTGCAGCAGCGCGTGCGGCACGCCATGCAGCGTGCTGGTCAGGAATACCGCGGTGCCTTGCACCCGGGCCGGCGGGAAGGCTTCCAGGTTTTCGATGAAGCCATCCAGCGGCAGCGCCTGTTCGCGCAGGCGGTTGAACAACAGTTCGCGGCCGCGTTTCCAAGTGCTCATCAACAGGAAGATCACCGCGCCCATCGCCAGCGGCAGCCAGCCTCCGTCGGCGATCTTGTGGAAGTTGGCGCTGAAGAAGGCCAGATCGATGATGCCGAAGACCAGGGTGATGCCCAGCGCCAGCGGCAGCGGCCAGCGCCAATTGACGCGGGCGACTACGAAGAACAGCAGCGTGGTGATCAGCATGGTGCCGGTGACGGCGATGCCGTAGGCCGCCGCCAGGCTGTCGGACGAGCGGAAAGTCAGCACCACGATCAGCACCGCGATCATCAACAGCCAGTTGATGAAGGGCATGTAGATCTGGCCGATTTCCTGCGCCGAAGTATGCTGCACCTCCATGCGCGGGCTGTAGCCGAGCTGGATGGCCTGGCGCGACAGGGAGTAGGCGCCGGATATCACCGCCTGCGAGGCGATCACGGTCGCCAGCGTGGCCAGGACAATCAGCGGCACCAGGCCCCAGTCCGGCGCCAAGATGAAGAACGGGTTCTTGATGGCGGACGGATCTCGCATCAAGAGCGCGCCCTGGCCGAAGTAGTTCAGGGCCAGGCCGGGCAGCACCAGCGCGAACCAGGCGCGGCGGATCGGCGTCTTGCCGAAGTGGCCCATGTCGGCGTACAGCGCCTCGGCGCCGGTCAGCGCCAGCACCACCGAGCCCAGCGTCAGGAAGGCGTGGAAGCCGTGCTGCTGGATGAATAGCACGGCGTAAACCGGGTTGAGGCCGTGCAGCACGGCCGGCGTGACCAGAATTTCCTTCAGGCCCATCAGGCCGATGGTGGCGAACCAGACCATCATCACCGGGCCGAACATCATGCCTACCTTGGCGGTGCCGAAGCGCTGCAGCAGGAACAGCCCCAGCAGCACGGTTACCGCCACCGGCAGCACCCAGGTCTGCATCTGCGGGGACAGCACCTCCATGCCTTCGGCCGCGGACAGCACCGAAATGGCCGGCGTGATGATGGCGTCGCCGTAGAACAGCGCGGCGCCGAACAGGCCCAGCAATACGATCTTCCAGCGCGCGGCGTGGGTGGTGTAGTGCCGCGCCAGCGCCATCAGCGCCATGATGCCGCCTTCGCCGCGGTTGTCGGCGCGCAGGATGAAGGCGACGTATTTGATCGACACCACAAAAATCAGCGACCAGAAGATCAGCGAGAGGATGCCGAAGATGTTGTCAGGCGTGGTGGGAATGTTTTGTCCGGTGAAGCACTCGCGCAGCGTATACAGCGGGCTGGTGCCGATATCGCCGTATACCACGCCGAGCGCCGCCAGCGTCAGGCCTGCCATCGCCTGTTTGTTTTGTTCCTGCATAAGTTTCCATTGCGGTTGTTCATCGTCGTCGTTGCGGCGGCGATGGTTGAGCCGGATGCATTTTGCGGCTGCGTCGTAACATCATAGCCGATGACGGCGGCCGATTAAAAAACCATAAAAATGCTCGGAAGCGCGCAGGTTACCCCAGTGTCCCCGGCCAGCCAAGCGCGGGTAGGCCTGCCGGAAACAGGGTTGTTGTACCGCAACAACTGCCAAGCGCCTAACGGTTGACGCGGCCTGCGCCGACGTGACAGGGGCGTGACGCTTGGCCGCCAAGGCGGGACGACGCTACAATCGAAGACATTTAGCCGAATTCCAAGGACGCATCATGCGCGCATCGCAGTTTTTCATCTCCACCCAGAAAGAAGCCCCCGCCGACGCCGACATCACCAGCCAGAAGCTGATGCTGCGCGCCGGCTTCATCCGCAAGCAGGCCGCCGGCATCTATTCCTGGATGCCGATGGGCCTGCGCGTTGTGCGCAAGGTGGAAAACATCATCCGCGAAGAGATGAATCGCGCCGGCGCGATCGAAGTGAGCCTGCCGGTGGTGCAGCCGGCCGAGCTGTGGCAGGAAACCGGCCGCTGGGACGCGATGGGCGCCGAGCTGCTGCGTTTCAAAGACCGCCACGAGCGCGATTTCGCCCTGCAGCCGACTGCTGAGGAGGTGATCACCGACATCGCCCGCCGCGAGCTGCGCAGCTACCGCGCGCTGCCGAAGAACTTCTACCAGATCCAGACCAAGTTCCGCGACGAGCGCCGCCCGCGCTTCGGCGTGATGCGCGGCCGCGAGTTCACCATGAAGGACGCCTACTCGTTCGACCGCAGCGCCGAAGATGCCGGCAAGAGCTACGACAATATGTACGCAGCCTACCGCCGCATCTTCGACCGCCTGGGCCTGACCTACCGCGCGGTGGCGGCCGATACCGGCGCCATCGGCGGCGACCGCTCGCATGAGTTCCAGGTGATCGCCGATACCGGCGAGGACGCCATCGTCTACTGTCCGGACTCCGAATACGCGGCCAACATTGAGCTGGCCGAGGCGTTGGCCCCGGCCAGCGAGCGCGCCGCCGCGTCCGCCGCGCTGACCAAGGTGCACACGCCCAAGGTCAAGACCATCGCCGAGCTGGTGGACTTCCTCAAGATCGACATCAAACAGACCGTCAAAGCGGTGGTGGTGGAAGGCGAGGAGGGCGAGGCCGTGCTGATGATGGTGCGCGGCGACCACGAGCTGAACGAGGTGAAGGCGCAGAAGGTTGCCGGCATCAAGAACCCGCTGACCTTCGCCAGCCCGGCCGCCATCCGCGACGCTTTCGGCGCCCATCCCGGCTCGCTGGGCCCGGTGGGCTTCAAGGGCCGCGTCATCGCCGACCGCACCGTGGCCAAGATGGCCGATTTCGTCATCGGTGCCAATGAGGACGACCAGCACTACACCGGCGCCAACTTCGGCCGCGACTGCGCTGAGCCGGAAGTGTTCGACATCCGCAACGTGGTGGAGGGCGACCCGTCGCCGGACGGCCAGGGCGTGCTGGCCATCCAGCGCGGCATCGAGGTCGGCCATGTGTTCTACCTCGGCACCAAGTACTCCGCCGCGATGAATGCCACCTTCCTGGACGAAGACGGCAAGCCCAAGCCGTTCGAGATGGGTTGCTACGGCATCGGCGTGACCCGCATCCTGGGCGCGGCCATCGAACAGAACTACGACGACAAGGGCATGATCTGGCCGGATTCCATCGCGCCGTTCGCGGTGGTGATCTGCCCGGTCGGCTACGACCGTTCCGAAGCGGTGAAGGAAGCCGCCGACAAGCTGCACGCCGATCTGCAGGCCCGTGGCGTGGATGTGATGCTGGACGATCGCGGCGAGCGCCCGGGCGCGATGTTCGCCGACTGGGAGCTGATCGGCGCGCCGCACCGCGTCACCATCGGCGACCGCGGCCTGAAAGAAGGCAAAGTCGAGTATCAGCACCGCCGCGACAGCGAAGCGACTGCCGTCGCCGCCGATGCCATCCTGGCCCACGTGCTGGATAAGCTGGCCTGATGAAACCGCGCCTCATGTTTCTGCCGCTTTGCCTGCTGCTGGCGCCTGCGTCGGCGTGGGCCGGTGCGCAGAAGGAGGAGGCGCTGTCGGCCAATGTGGCGTCGGCGATGAGCCGTTCGATTTCCGACGTCAACGCGCCGCGGCTGGTGTTCGACAACCCGCGCGAGGGCCAAGCCTGGTTGGCGGAGATGTCGGCGCGCTTGCAAAAGCGCATTCCGGACCCATGGGTGCGCGAACGGCTGCTGACCGCCATCCAATACGAGGCCACCCGCGCCGGGCTGGACCCGCAGCTGGTGCTGGGCCTGATCCAGGTGGAGAGCGGCTTCAACAAGTACGCGATTTCCGGTGCCGGCGCGCGCGGGCTGATGCAGGTGATGCCGTTCTGGCCGCGCCATATCGGCACGACGCAGCACAATCTGTTCGACCTCAGCACCAATCTGCGCTACGGCTGCACCATTCTGCGGCACTACCTGGACATAGAGCGCGGCAATCTGTACCGCGCCTTGGGCCGCTATAACGGCAGCCTGGGGCAGCCGGAGTATCCGAACATGGTCATCGCCGCCTGGAAGAAAAAGTGGGCGTGGAATCCGCCCCCCGCCGTGCGGACTGCGGCTTTGCCATGAAAAAACCGGCCAATAGGCCGGTTTTTTGTCGCCAGAGCATGGCTTTGCAAGCGCTGGCTCGGGAAGGCTGGCGGCTCAGTCTTCCTGCGCCTGCAGCATCTTCTTCAGCAAGCGGGCCAGCGTGGCGCGCTCTTCGCCGTCCAGCATTTCCAGCAACTCCGACTCCGCGGCCAGATGGTGGCCGGCGGCATCTTCTATCACCTGGAAGCCCTTGGGCGTCAACGTGACGATCACGCCGCGGCGGTCGTCCGGATCCGGCGAGCGCTGAACCAGGCCGGCTTCTTCCAGCCGGTTGATGCGGTTGGTCAACGCGCCGGACGAGATCAGCACCATGCCTTGCAGCTGGTTGGGCGACAGCTGATACGGTTCTCCGCGGCGGCGCAGCGCCGCCAGCACGTCAAATTCGCCTACATTGAGATTATGGCGAGCCAAATCCTGCAGCACCCGGCGGGTGATGAAGTATTCCATCCGCACGATGCGGCCGATGACCTCGGTGGCGGAGGTATCGAGATCGGGGCGGACTTCGTTCCACAGGGCGACAATGCGGTCAATCTGGTCTGGTACTTGCTGCATGCGGCTGATTCCTGATCGTAAGGTAAGCACGGCGAATCCGGTCGGGCGCAAGAGTATCACGACTTCAAAATATACTATCTTCATCTAAAGACAAATGCCGCAGATCAACTATATTGCAGCGCGGGATCCTTGCCAGGATGCCGAATCAACGATATATTTACATGTAAAGATTCTTTATATGAAGATAATTGCCGCATAGCGGCGGGAGTGAAGCTTGAAAACAGCGGTCCGCGGCGATGTGCTGAGTTTCCGGGGCAATCCGTTCCGGGAGGCTGAGCGGGATTGCCTGGCGTTCCAGCGCGACGCGCTGGTGGTGATGGAGAACGGACGCATCGCGGCATGCGGCCCGGCGGCAGAGCTATTGCCGACGCTGCCGGCTGATCTGGCGGTGGCGCATTATCCGGATCACCTGATCCTGCCTGGCTTCATCGACTGCCATGTCCACTATCCGCAGACCGAGATGATGGCCGCCTACGGCGAGCAATTGCTGGATTGGCTGCATCACTACACCTTCGTCACCGAGCAGGGTTTTGCCGACGAGGCGTACGCCCGTGAAGTGGCGCGCGTGTTTCTGGGCGAGCAGCTGCGCAACGGCGTCACCACGGCTTGCGTGTTCGGCACCGTGCATCCGGCTTCCGTCGACGCGCTGTTTGCCGAGGCGGCCGGCCACAATCTGCGCCTGATGGCGGGCAAGGTGTGCATGGACCGCCACGCGCCGGACGCCTTGCTGGACACGCCGCTGACCGCCTATGAGCAATCGCGCGCGCTGATCCAGCGCTGGCATGGCCAGGGCCGCGCCGAATATGTGATCACGCCGCGCTTCGCGCCGACGTCCAGCCATGGCCAATTGGAAATGCTGGGCGCGCTGGCGGCGGAGTTTCCCGATGTCGCCATCCAGTCGCACATCTCGGAAAACCTGGACGAGATCGCCTGGGTCAAGCAGCTGTTCCCCGGCTGCCGCGACTACGCCAGCGTTTATCAGCGCTACGGCCTGCTGCGGCCGCGCGCCATCTATGGACACGGCATCCACCTGTCCGATGAGGAACTGGATGCTTTCCGCGACAGCGGCGCCTCGCTGGCGCATTGCCCGACTTCCAATTTCTTCCTCGGCTCCGGCAGCCTGAATCTGCGCCGCTGCGTCGAGGCCGAGCGGGCCATTCCGCTCGGCCTCGGCACCGATCTGGGCGCCGGCACCAGCTTCTCCATGCTGCAGACCATGAACGCGGCTTATATGGCGGCGCAGAGCCACGGCAAACCGCTGTCTGCGGCGCAGGCATTCTATCTGGCCACGCGCGGCGGCGCGGAGGCGCTGGGCATCGCCGACAAGGTGGGCACGATCGCCGTCGGCATGGAGGCCGATCTGGCTGTGTTGAACCTGCGCTCCACGCCGCTATTGGATTTCCGCATGCGCTACGCCCGCGACCTGTCCGAGGCGTTGTTTGTGCAGATGATGCTGGGCGATGATCGCGCGGTGGCGGCGACATATGTGGCCGGCAGCCCGGTCTACCGGCGCGCGGCAGCGTAAAGCGCAGACAAGGCGACAGCAAGCAGGCGGATGGCCAATAAGCCTCCGCCTGCTTGCTATTGTGGATAACTTGATGTTTTCCCGAGTGTTGTGGATAAGTCTGCCGTCTACTGACGCACCGCCACCGCGATGCGGGTAAAGGCATTCATCAGCGCGATCGCCAGCGTCAGGTCGGAGATTTCCGCTGCGCTGAAATGCTCGCCCAAAGCCTGATACAAGTCATCCGGCGCGCGGCTTTCGCCGATACGGGTCACCGCTTCCGTCCAGGCGATGGCGGCGGCTTCGCGCGGCGATAGGATATCCGCCACGTCCCAGCCGGCCAGCGCGTCGAGTTTTTCCTGGCTTTCGCCGCGGCGGCGCAGCGCGTGGCTGTGCAGCTTCAGGCAGAAGGCGCAGCCGTTCAGCTGGGCCACGCGCAGATAAACCAGTTCGATCAGAGGCAGGCCCAGGCTGCTCTCCGCCAGCGCGTTCTTGCAGGCCAGCAAGCCTTGATAGGCCTGGGGCGACAGCTTGGTGTAGTCGAGTCTCATCATTCATCCTTTCGGGTTCAGCGCCGACTGGGCGCTGGTGGCGGGTGCGCGCCAATTCAGCAGGCGCGCGGTCAGTTTCTGCAGGGGCGGCGCCAGCAGCAGCACCGCGCCCATCGCGACCGGCCAGGCCTGGGTGAAGGCGTGCAGCCAGCGCGCGAGAAAATCGGCATGCAGACCCAGATTCAGGCTGGTGAACCAGGCGGTCATGACCAGGGACATGGCCCCAGACATCAGCAGCGAGAACAGCAGGCGTTGGCGCAGAGCGGGATGCATGGCGTGATTCTCCGTGGGTTTTCGATGAGCAGAGTCTAGTAAAAAGCGAATTGCGAAAATAGAATGAAAAAATCAATTTCAAATTCCATTTTTGCAATCATGCTGGATGATCTGGATCTGTTTGTGGCGATTGTGGATGCCGGCAGCCTGCGCGCGGCGGCGCTGCGCCTGGAGATGCCGGCGCCGACTTTGACGCGGCGGCTGCAGGCTTTGGAGGCGCGGCTGGGTTGCAAGCTGCTCAATCGCAGCGCACGGCGCATGGTGCCGAGCAACGAGGGCTGGCAGTACTACGAGCAGTGCAAGCCCTTGCTGGCGGCGCTGCGGCAAGCCACGGCGTCGCTGGACGCGACGCTGAACCGGGTGGAGGGTGTGGTGAGGCTGATGGCGCCGCTGAACATGGCCAACGATATGCTGCTGCCGCTGTGGGAGCGGCTATTGCGCGAGCATCCGCAGCTGCGGCTGGAGTTGAAGCTGAACAATAATATGGACGATTTGTATAGCGGCATGGCGGATCTGGCGCTGCGGGTAGGGGAGCAGACCGATCCCTCGCTGCAGCAGCGCCGCGTCGGCGTGGTGCGTACCATTCTGGTCGCCGCCCCGGCCTATCTGGAAGCGCATGGCGAGCCGGAGCAGCCGGCTGACTTGGCGGCGCATCGACTGCTGATGTCGGAGCCGTTTCAGCGCTGGAAACTGCGCCACCGGGAAAGCGGCGAGGAGATGGAATGGCCGGTCGCGCCGTGCCTGCAAGCCAACGATATGCTGCTGACGCGGCGGCTGGCCGAGGCCGGTGCCGGCATCGCCGTCAGTCCGCTCAGCATTTGCCACCATCAGGTGGCGGATGGCAGCCTGCGCCGCGTGCTGGAACCATGGGAGATCGCCACGCGGCCGGTGTATGCGGTATGGCCGCAGCGGCGTGCCTTGCCGGCGCGGGTGCGGGTGGTGCTCGATGCCTTGCTGGCGTTTGCCGCGGCGGAGCAGCAGCTGCAGGGCTGAGGGCTTGGAGCCGCTAACAAAACCTCGTTAGAGAACCTGAGCCAAGGCGCGCCGACGCAGACAGTACAAATAGTACGGCAAGGAGGCGCAACGCAGGATCAGGGGTTTTGTTAGCGGGTCTTATTTGCCGCCGCGCGGCGGCTTGGGCAACAGCACCTGCCGGGTGCCGGCCAGCCTGTCGTGCAGATGGCGGCCTTCCTTGTCGTAGAAACGGGCCAGGAAGGGCAGCAGCCACCAGATCAGCGCCAGCCACTTGGCGGCCGGATGGTCGCCGTAGCTGCGCTGCCAGCCGAGGTAGGAGATCACCGGCAGGCCGACGAACAGCATCGCCGCGACGGCGAAGCGCATCAGCGCCTGTTGCCAGTTCAGCAGTCTGCCGTCGGCCGTCACCAGCCTGATGTGCCAAGTCTTCATCGCGGCGGTTTGGCCGCTGCGCGTCCAGCAATAGCCGAAGTAGGCGAACAGCACGCCGGCCGAGGCCAGCTGGATCAGGCTGTGCAGCAGCCAGGAGTCTTGGCCCAGCATCAGTTGCAACGGGGTCAGCACGGCGCTGGTGATCAGCAGCATGGCGACGATCAGCAGCGATTCGTAGAACAGGCTGGCCAGGCAGCGAGACAGGCTGGGGGCGGCGGTTTCGGTCATTGGGCGATGGAGGCGTCGGGTTGGGCGCGTTGCTGGCGCAGGCGCTGCATCACTTGCTCGCGCTGCTCAGGCGGCAGCTGCTGCAGTTTTTTCCAGTTGGCGCGGATTTCGTGGCGTTGCTGCGGCGTCAGCTCGGACCAGGCTTTCAGCTTCCGCTGCGCCCGCTGCTGCTGTTGAGGCGCCAGGTTGGCGAAGCCCGGCACGATGGCCAGCAGGCTCTGTTTTTTGTCCGGCGAATAGCGGTTCCACTCGCCGGCCAGCGGCGCCAGCACCTGCTGTTGTTGATTGTCCAGCTGGTTCCAGCTCGGATTGGCGGGCGGAGAGGCCAGGGCGAACACGGGGCAGAGCAGACCGGCCAGGCACAAGGCGCTGGCCAGGCGTGCGGCCTTATTCATGCAGCCCCCGGCTGAAATGCGGCTCCAGCAGCGAGTTCAGCGGCAGATCCTGCGACAGCACCGTCGCGTCCACCGATTCCGCTTCGGCCAGCAGCCCCTCGGCCAGCATCAGGCCGGCGGCGGCGATCGCGGCAAAACCGATGGCGGCCCCGCCGCGGCGCAGCATCACCAGATGGCGCTGCGCCCATAGCGCCAGCCGCTCGTGCAGGCTGACCGGCTCGGCGGCGCGCATATCATACTGTTGCATGGCGCGCTGGCGCGCGGCTCTCAGGCGCGCCAACTGCTGCGGCGTCGGGTCGGAGGACGGATTGTCCAGTATGCGGGTGATGTGATTCGGCAAATGGTCGCCCGGGCTATCTTTGGCGTGTTTCATAGCAGTACTCCCTTTTGCGCAAGGATGGCGGCCAGGGTGTGATTGGCGCGCGAGCAATGCGTCTTCACGCTGCCTTCCGAACATCCCATCACGAGAGCGGTTTCGGCGACATCCAGTCCCTCCCAGTAACGCAGCAGAAAGGCCTCGCGTTGACGCGCGGGCAAGAGCTTGAGCGACGCGTCTATCATCTGCGCCACTTCCTTGCGCAGATACCATTTCTCCGGGTTGGTATGCGCCTCGTCGGCCGCCACATCCAGGGTTTCCAGCGGGTCCGGACTGTCGTCCTCCGCGTGGGTAGGGATCAGCGACGACAGCAGGGTGCTGACGAAGCTGCGCACCTTGCTGCGACGGTAGTGGTCGCGGATGGTGTTCTGCAGTATGCGCTGGAAGATCAGCGGCAGTTCCGCGGCCGGCGCGTGGGCGTAGCGGTCGGCAAGCTTCATCATGGAGTCTTGCACGATATCCAGCGCGTTCTCTTCCTGCCGCACCGCGTACAGCGCCTGCTTGAAGGCGCGTTTTTCCACCGACTGGAGGAAGTCGGCCATTTCCTTGCGGCTTGCCATCTGTGCGTTTCGGGTTGATGCCAACCTGCGATGGTAACAGAGCAGGAATCACTCGGCTAGTCCGTTTTTTTGCCTGAAATTACCGGCAGTTAGCGCCATTTTGCACCTGCACAAAAGCACTTGACCGTGCTTTGAGCAATACGCTAAGGTCTTTGAGCAAACGGGATGAAATTAATACGAAATAGAGGCGATATGCAGATATCGGGCGCCGAAATAGTAGTCCGCTGCCTGCAGGAAGAGGGGGTCGAATTTGTTTTCGGCTACCCGGGTGGCGCGGTACTGGAAATCTACGATGCCATCTTCCGGCAAGACAAGTTCAAGCACGTGCTGGTGCGACACGAGCAGGCCGCGGTGCATGCCGCGGACGCGTACTCGCGTTCCAGCGACAAGATAGGCGTGGCGCTGGTGACCTCCGGTCCCGGCGCGACCAATGCCGTCACCGGCATTGCCACGGCCTATATGGACTCCATCCCCATGGTGGTGATCTCCGGCCAGGTGCCGTCGCCGGCCATCGGCCTGGACGCGTTCCAGGAAGTGGACATGGTGGGCATCACCCGGCCGTGCGTGAAGCACAACTTCCTGGTCAAGGATGTGAACGAGATCGCCGCCACCATCAAGAAGGCGTTCTACATCGCCAAGAGCGGCCGGCCCGGCCCGGTGGTGGTGGATATTCCGAAGGACATCACGCAGCAGCGCGCGGAGTTCCGCTACCCGGACAGCGTGCACATCCGTTCCTATGTGCCGGCTACCCGCGGCCATAGCGGACAGATCAAGAAAGCGGTGAACCTGCTGCTTGAGGCCAAGCGTCCTTATATTTATGTCGGCGGCGGCGCCGTGCAGGGCCGCGCCGAGGCCGAGGTGACCGAGCTGGCGCGCCTGCTGAACCTGCCGTGCACCAACACGCTGATGGGCCTGGGCGCCTATCCGGGTTCGGACCGGCAGTTCCTCGGCATGCTGGGCATGCACGGCACCTACGAAGCCAATATGGCGATGCAGAATTGCGATGTGCTGGTGGCCGTGGGCGCGCGTTTCGACGACCGCGTCATCAGCGTGCCGTCGCACTTCCTCGGCCAGCCGAAGAAGATCATCCACATCGACGTCGACCCGTCGTCCATCTCCAAGCGCGTGCGCGCCGACATCCCCATCGTTGGCGACGTCAAGCTGGTGCTGCGCGAGATGCTGGATGTGCTGAAACAGTCCGGCCAAAAGCCGGATGGCTCGGCGCTGAACCAGTGGTGGCGGCAGATCGAGGAATGGCGCGGCCATAACTGTCTGCTGTACACGCCGTCCGACGAGCTGATCAAGCCGCAGTACGTGGTGGAGCAGCTGTACCAGATCACCGGCGGCCAGGCCATCATCACCTCCGATGTCGGCCAGCACCAGATGTGGGCGGCGCAGTACTACAAGTTCGACCGCCCCAAGCAGTGGCTGAACTCCGGCGGCCTCGGCACCATGGGCTTCGGCTTGCCGGCTGCCATCGGCGCGCAGCTGGCCAACCCGCATGCGCAGGTGGCCTGCATTACCGGCGAGGGCTCGATCCAGATGAACATCCAGGAGCTGTCCACCGCCAAGCAGTACCACACGCCGGTCAAGGTGGTGGCGCTGAACAACCGCTACCTGGGCATGGTGCGGCAGTGGCAGGAGTTCTTCTACGGCACCCGCTATTCCGAGTCGTACATGGACGCGCTGCCGGACTTCGTCAAGATCGCCGAGGCTTACGGCCATGTCGGCTTCAAGGTGGAGAACCCGGCCGACGTGGAGCCGGTGCTGCGCGAGGCGTTCAGCGACAAGCTGAAGGAGCGCCTGGTGTTCCTGGACTTCCGCACCGACCAGTCGGAAAACGTGTTCCCGATGATCCAGAACGGCAAGGGACTGGATCAGATGGACCTGCCGCCGCACATGCGCGACATCCAGCAGGTGCCTTTCGAGAACAACCGTGACTACGGCAATATGTGCTAAGGCGGCCGGCATGCGACATATCCTATCCATACTTCTGGAAAACGAAGCGGGCGCCTTGTCCCGCGTGGTGGGGCTGTTTTCGGCCCGCGCCTACAACATCGATTCGCTGACGGTGTCCACCACCGAGGACCCGACACTGTCGCGGATGACCATCGTCACCCACGGTTCCGACGAAGTCATCGAGCAGATCACCAAGCAGCTCAACAAGCTGATCGAGGTGGTCAAGGTGATAGACCTCAACGAATCCGAACACATCGAACGCGAGATGATGCTGATCAAGGTCCGCGCCCAGGGCAAGGACCGCGAGGAGATGAAGCGCATGGCCGACATCTTCCGCGGACGCATCATCGACGTGACGGAAAAGACTTACACCATCGAGCTGACTGGTACGAGCGAGAAGCTTGGCGCCTTTATCGAGGCGGTGGACCGCACAGTGATCCTGGAAACGGTCCGTACTGGCGCATCCGGCATCGGTCGCGGTGAGCGGGTTCTGAAAATCTGAGCAGGGCTGCAAGTCCCTTAGCAAACAAATATCAAGGACATTTGAGAATGAAAGTTTATTACGACAAAGACGCCGACCTTTCCATCATCAAGGGCAAGAAAGTGGCCATCATCGGCTACGGCTCGCAAGGCCATGCCCACGCGCAAAACCTGAAGGAATCGGGCGTCGACGTGGTGGTGGGCCTGCGCAAGGACGGCGCGTCGTGGAAAAAGGCCGAAGCGGCCGGCCACAAGGTCAAGGAAGTGGCCGATGCGGTGAAGAAGGCCGACGTGGTGATGATTCTGCTGCCGGATGAGTCGCAGCCGGACGTGTACAGCCGCGACATCGCCCCGAACCTGAAGAAGGGCGCGGCGCTGGCCTTCGCCCACGGCTTCAACATCCATTACAACCAGATCGTGCCGCCGGCCGATGTGGACGTGATCATGGTGGCGCCGAAAGGCCCGGGCCACACCGTGCGCTCGGAATACGTCAAGGGCGGCGGCGTGCCGACCCTGATCGCCGTCTACCAGGACAAGTCGGGCAAGGCGCGCGACATCGCCCTGTCCTACGCCGCGGCCAATGGCGGCACCAAGGGCGGCGTGATCGAGACCAACTTCCGCGAAGAAACCGAGACCGACCTGTTCGGCGAGCAGGCCGTGCTGTGCGGCGGCGCCGTCGAGCTGGTCAAGGCCGGCTTCGAGACCCTGGTGGAAGCCGGCTATGCGCCGGAAATGGCTTACTTCGAGTGCCTGCACGAGCTGAAGCTGATCGTCGACCTGATGTACGAAGGCGGCATCGCCAATATGAACTACTCGATCTCCAACAATGCGGAGTACGGCGAGTACGTCACCGGCCCGGAAGTGGTGACCTCCGCCACCAAGGAAGCGATGAAGAAGGCGCTGTACCGCATCCAGAGCGGCGAGTACGCCAAGATGTTCATCCTGGAAGGCAAGACCAACTACCCGTCCATGACCGCCCGCCGCCGTCTGACCGCCGATCATCCGATCGAGAAGGTCGGCGCCGAACTGCGCGCGATGATGCCGTGGATCGCCAAGAACAAGCTGGTGGACCAGTCCAAGAACTAATCTGTCGCTTGAATCGTTGGGAGAGACAAAGCCGGGCGCGATGCCCGGCTTTTTTGCGTCTGGCTGGGCTTATTCGGTCGAGAACAGGGTGGAACGGGCCGTGAACGGATTGGCTTGCCATGCGCTGTCAAAGCGCGCCAGCGCGGCATCGACGTCCGGCGTGGAGGCGAACAGCTGGCGGTAGGTGTCCGCCGGCAGCGTAACCGCGCCTATGCCCGCGCGGGCGCATTGCATGAATTGCTCAAGCGATTTGACCGCGGCGCCCATGATGACGGTGCCTTGGCCTTGGCGCTGCAGAATCTGCTGCGACTCCTGCAGCAGAAGGGCGGCGTCTCCCCCCGCCTGCTCGATGCGATTGAGGTAGGGCGCGGCATAGTGGGCCCCGAGCAGACCGGCCATCACGATCTGGCGCGATTCGAAAATGGCGGTGGCCAGCGTGGGGATGCCTTCGCGTTCCAGCGCAGCCATGGTCTGGAAGCCATCGCCGACAGCGGGAATCTTGATGACGATGCGGTCGCTCTTGGCGGCAAGCCTTCGCGCCTGGCGCAGTTGCGAGGCGTAGTCGTCGCCGGTGACCTGTACCGCCAGTTTGCCCGGTTGCAGATCCAGCAGCGTGTCCAGCACGCTTTCGACCGGCTGCTTGGCGGCCGCAAGGATGGAGGGATTGGTCGTGACGCCGGCAAGCAAGCCGAGTTGCCGGGCATGGCGAATCAGCGAAAAGTCGATAGTGTCCAGCCAGATCTGCATGTCTGTTCCTTGATGTTCATCCGTATCGATAAAAATGCGCGGCGGGGCCGGACGGATGGGCGAAAAAAACGGCGCTTTCGCGCCGTATTCGAATTAATCCGCCATCGCCTCGCCCAGCCGCACCGGCTTGGCCGGCCGCCATGAGGCGTTAAATTGCAGCGGGCCGGCCGGGAACAGCAGCACCACGGTGGAGCCGAGCAGGAAGCGGCCCATTTCCTCGCCCTTGGCCAGCCGGATATCCTGGCTGCGGTAATCCCATTTTTCCACGGCAGGCCGGCGCGGCGGGTTGACCACACCGTGCCATACCGTCGCCATGCTGCCGACGATGGTGGCGCCCACCAGCACCATCACGAACGGTTGGCCTTGTTCGTCTTCGAACACGCACACCACGCGCTCGTTGCGGGCGAACAGGCGGTCCACGCCGCGCGCGGTGGCGGGGTTGACCGAATACAGATCGCCCGGCACATACGTCATTTCCAGCAACTTGCCGGCGCAGGGCATGTGGATGCGGTGGTAGTCGCGCGGACTCAGGTAGATAGTGGCGAAGTGGCCGTCATTGAAACGCGCTGCCAGCGCCGCGTCGCCGGCCAGCAGCGCGGCGGTGCTGTAGTCGCGGCCCTTGGCCTGGAAGATGCGGCCGTGATCTATCGCGCCGAACTGGCTGACGGCGCCGTCCACCGGGCAGACCAGCCGCGCATCGGCCAACGGTCGCGCGTCGGGTTTCAGCGCGCGTGTGAAGAAGTCGTTGAACGTGGCGTAGGCTGCCGGGTCGCTGTTGGCGGCCTCGTCCATATTGACGTTGTAGCGGGCGATGAAGCGACGGATGGCCGCCGTGGTGACGCTGCCGCCTTGCCAGGAGGCGAAGCGGCCGGCCAGCCGGGTCAGCGCCAGCTTGGGCATCATATGTTGCAACAGCACAAACAGGCGTTCGGACACGGGCGCCCCCAATCAGTCTTAAACCGGCCATTGTAACCGATTTTTTGTCGGACAGCATGGGCGGGCCGTAGGGTCCTTGTCCGAATAGCTAGTTTTTCTGCGTACAATTCTACAAATTGTCTAAATAATTCAGATTTGACAGAGGGTGTGACGTAATTAACACAGTTTTTGGACTGGTTATTTGACGAGATGTCTTTCGCTCGGTAGGCTGGTTCAAAACATGCTGCAGGAGCACATTGATGCAAGTGGATATTGAACGACTGGTTGCGGACTTCGGCGGGCCGAGCCATCTGGCCGACGAACTGAACCGATTGTTCCCCGACGAGCCGGTGAGCCGGGCAGCGATATACAAATGGAGGGAACGCGGCAGCCTGCCGCTGGCGCAGCTGAGCCGGCTGGCGCAGCTGGCCGCCGGGCAAGGCAGGCGCTTTGATTTCAACGACTATCTGGTCGGCGAGCCGGCACAGGGAGCAGGGAGAACTATCGATATGGGCGACCGCCTCTATATTTTCGACACCACCTTGCGCGACGGCGAGCAATCGCCGGGCGCCTCGATGACCAAGGAAGAGAAGATCCGCATCGCGCGCCAGCTGGAGCGGCTGGGCGTGGACATCATCGAAGCCGGCTTCGCCGCCGCCAGTCCCGGCGATTTCGACGCCATCCACGCCATCGCCGAAACAATCAAGGACTCCACCGTCTGTAGCCTGGCGCGCGCCAACGAACGCGACGTGCGCGCCGCCGGCGAAGCCATCAAGCCAGCCGCGCGCGGCCGCATCCACACCTTCATCGCCACTAGCCCCATCCATATGGAGAAGAAGCTGCGCATGAGCCCGGACGAGGTGGTGGACGCGGCGGTGAAGGCGGTGAAGATCGCCCGCGAGTATACCGACGACGTCGAATTCTCCGCCGAGGACGCATTGCGCTCGGACATCGACTTCCTGGCGCGCATCTTCGGCGCGGTGATCGAGGCCGGCGCCACCACGCTGAACGTGCCGGACACCGTCGGCTACGCCGTGCCGCGCCTGACCGAGGCCTTCTTCCGCGAGCTGATCGCCCGCACGCCGGGTGGCGACAAGGTGGTCTGGTCCGCCCACTGCCACAACGATCTGGGCATGGCGGTGGCTAACAGCCTGGCGGCGGTGCTGGGCGGCGCGCGCCAGGTGGAGTGCACCATCAACGGCCTGGGCGAGCGCGCCGGCAACGCCAGCCTGGAAGAGATCGTGATGGCGGTGCGCACGCGCCGCGACGTGTTCGGCGTGGACAGCCGCGTCGACGCCACCCAGATCGTGCCGGCGTCCAAGCTGGTGTCCACCGTCACCGGCTACCCGGTGCAGCCGAACAAGGCCATCGTCGGCGCCAACGCCTTCGCCCACGAGTCCGGCATCCACCAGGACGGCGTGCTCAAGCATCGCGAAACCTACGAGATCATGTCGGCCGAGTCGGTGGGCTGGAGCGCCAACCGGCTGACCCTGGGCAAGCTGTCCGGCCGCAATGCCTTCAAGACCAAGTTGTCCGAACTCGGCATCGTGCTGGACAGCGAAGAAGCCTTGAACGCCGCCTTCGCCCGCTTCAAGGAACTGGCCGACAAGAAGCGCGAGATTTTCGATGAAGACCTGCACGCGCTGGTGTCGGACCAGATGGTGGCGATCGAGCAGGAGCATTACAAGTTCGTGTCGCTGCGCATCGCCACAGAGACTGGCGAAGCGCCGCAGGCCAATATCGTATTTGTCGAGCATGGCCAGGAGCGCCACGCCGAATCCAGCGGCTCCGGCCCGGTGGACGCCGCCTTCAAGGCCATCGAGAGTGTGGCGGGCAGCGGCGCCGAACTCGAGTTGTACTCGGTCAACGCCATCACCAAGGGCACCGAATCGCAGGGCGAAGTGACCGTGCGCCTGGCGCGCGACGGCCGCATCGTCAACGGCCAGGGGGCCGACACCGACATCATCGTGGCCAGCGCCAAGGCTTACCTGTCGGCGCTGAACAAGTTGTCCACCGCGGAGAAGGTGAGCGCCCAGGCCATCGTTTAAACAGTTTGTTTTCCCGGCGCGGCCAGACGGCGCCAAAGGGAGGCGGCAAGGTTTTCCATCCCGGCCTTGTCGTTGCGCCCCGCGGACCGTTTCGCCCAGCCAACAGGTTTTCACTTCATCCGCGCGTGAAATCCTGCGCAGGCCTACCCGGCCAAACCCATCGCGCCCCTGCCCACAAGGCCGACGGCACGACGCCGACCCACAAGGTCGGCGTTGGCACGTCGAGGGCGCGGTTGGCCTTGCCTGAATGGGGCAGGGTTTTTGAATAAGACTTTTTTGCGCGGTTCAAAGATAGCCCAAAACACAATTCGTTTAATCAGGCGGCTTATGTTTGGCAGTCCCATACCCATCCGATGCTGACCCTGCCGCTTGGCGTGCGGGTCCGGGTGGACACCCAAGCCCTGCGCGTGGAATTGCTGGAAGATTGGCGCGAGCTGGTGTAGAACATCGGTCCCGGCCGGCACGCGGCCGGCGATTCTATCGATGATTGAGGGAGCGAGCATGAGCCAGGGCTATTTCATCACCGGCACCGATACCGAGATCGGCAAGACCCATTCCGCGGTCGAGTTGATCCGTCTTTACCAAAGCCAGGGCAAGCGCGTGCTGGCGATGAAGCCGGTGGCCTCCGGTTGCGACATCCTGCCGGACGGCAGCTGGCATAACGACGATGTGGCGCGGCTGACGGCAGCCACCGGGCAGGCTGACCTGGAATTGATGAATCCGTATCGTTTTTTGCCGCCGGTGTCGCCGCACATCGCCGCGCGCCAGGCCGGCGTGGAAATCGATCTTGCGCGCATCGGCGAGCATTACCGCCGTTTGCGGGATCAGGCCGATATCGTGCTGGTGGAGGGGGCCGGCGGCTGGTTGGCGCCGTTGTCGGACAGCCTGTTCATGGCCGACCTGGCGCAGAGCCTGGCGCTGCCGGTCATTCTGGTGGTGGGCATGCGGCTCGGCTGCATCAACCATGCGTTGCTGACGGCGCGCGCCGTCCAGCGCAGCGGTTTGCCCTTGGCCGGTTGGGTGGCCAATTGTCCCCGGCCCAAGCAGGCTGCCTACCAGGAAAATCTCGACACGCTCAAGCGCCACCTCGCAGCGCCCTTGCTGCTGGAAATTCCCTACCAGCCGACAGACTATTCAGGATAGTGAACACGGACGGCCAGCCCGTCCCATCCTCATGCTTAGAGCCGCTAACAAAAATCCTGATGCTGCGTTGCGCCGGCTTGTCGTACTCAAGTACTGCCTGCGTCGGCGCGCCTTGCCTCAGCCGTGAAACTGATATTTGTTAGCCACTCTTATTCCCATGTCCCGCCATGTTACGCTGCAACATGACGCTTTCTTGTTTTTCCCGTGCGACTTCCTACGATGAAAGCATGCCGGCATAGCCGGCGCGCAGTGCATGCATTGTTTGGTCATTTGACCTTGGGGGAGCGACATGTCTTGTCCGCGCATTCCTGTTTCTTGCTGTCTGGCGCTGATGGCGCCGGCCGCGCTGGCGGCTGAGTACAATCTGCAGCCGCCGGTCACCCCGCTGGCGCGCACCGAGTACCATTTGCACACCTTGCTGCTGATCATCACCGGCGTCATCTTCCTGTTGGTCTTCCTGGTGATGCTGTATTCCATCATCCGCCACCGCAAGGCCGCCGGCCATGAAGCCAAGCCGTTCCATGAAAACACCACGGTGGAGATCATCTGGACCATCGTCCCGCTGCTGATCCTGGTGCTGATGGCGCTGCCGGCCACGCGCGCGGTGCTGGCGCAAAAGAGTACGCGCAGCGAGGACATGACGATCAAGATCACCGGCTACCAGTGGAAGTGGCGCTACGACTATCTGGACGACAATTTCGGCTTTGTCAGCCACCTGTCCACGCCGCGCGACCAGATCGAAGGCCGCGCGCCGCTCAGCGGGAATTATCTGCTGGAGGTGGATGAGCCGCTGGTAGTGCCCACCAACCGCAAGATCCGCCTGCTGCTGACCGCCAACGACGTGATCCACTCCTGGTGGGTGCCGCAGCTGGGGGTCAAGCAGGACGCCATCCCCGGCTTCCTACGCGACAGCTGGATGCTGATCGAGCAGCCCGGCACCTATCGCGGCCAGTGCTCGGAGCTGTGCGGCAAGGACCACGGCTTCATGCCCATCGTGGTGGAGGCCAAGTCGCCGGAGGACTACGCCAAGTGGCGCGAGGCCAAGCTGAAACAGTTGGCCGCCAACGCGGACGATCCCAACAAGGTATGGCAGCTGGCCGAGCTGAAGGCCCGCGGCGAGAAGGTCTACACCCAGAACTGCATCCCGTGCCATCAGGCCAACGGCAAGGGCATTCCGGGCGCCTTCCCGGCGCTGGACGGTTCGCCCATCGCCACCGGCGACAAGGCCGCCCATATCGAGATCGTGCTGTACGGCGGCAAGAAGAATCCGGCGATGGCGGCCTGGGGCAAGCAATTGTCCGATACCGACATCGCCGCGGTCATCACTTACGAGCGCAATAGCTGGGGCAACCATACCGGCCAAGTCGTGCAGCCCAAGGAAATCAAGGCGGCGCGCGGCAAGGCGGCGTAGCAAGGAGGAGGCAGCGTCATGGCAATCGCGGAAACCACCCACGCCGGCGGCGCGCATCACGGCAAGCCGCACGGCATCATGCGTTGGCTGATGGCCACCAATCACAAAGACATCGGCACGATGTACCTGTGGTTCTCGTTCACCATGTTCCTGTCCGGCGGCGTGCTGGCGCTATGCATCCGCGCCGAGCTGTTCAGCCCAGGGCTGCGCTTCTTCCAGCCGGAGCTGTTCAATCAGCTGACCACGCTGCACGGCCTGATCATGGTGTTCGGCGCTATCATGCCGGCCTTCACCGGCATGGCCAACTGGATGCTGCCCTTGATGATAGGCGCGCCGGACATGGCCTTCGCCCGGATGAACAACTGGAGCTTCTGGCTGCTGCCGCCGGCGGCGTTGCTGTTGCTGCTTTCATTCGCGGTGCCGGGCGGCGCGGCGGCGGCGGGCTGGACCTTGTACGCCCCGCTGTCCACGCAGATGGGCATAGGCATGGACATGACCATCTTCGCCATCCACATCCTGGGCATCAGCTCCATCATGGGGTCGATCAACATCATCGTCACCATCCTGAATCTGCGGGCGCCGGGCATGACCATGATGAAGATGCCGATGTTCGCCTGGGCCAGCCTGATCACCGCCTATCTGATCATCGCGGTGATGCCGGTGCTGGCCGGCGTGGTGACCATGGTGCTGGCCGACCGTCATTTCGGCAGCCACTTCTTCAATGCCGCCGGCGGCGGCGATCCCATTCTGTACCAGCACGTATTCTGGTTCTTCGGCCACCCCGAGGTCTACATCATGGCGCTGCCGGCCTTCGGCATCGTCAGCCAAGTGATTCCGACGTTCGCGCGCAAACCGCTGTTCGGCTACACCTCGATGGTGTACGCCACCAGCTCCATCGGCGTGTTGTCTTTCATGGTGTGGGCGCACCATATGTTCGCCACCGGCATGCCGGCCACCGCCCAGCTGTTTTTCATGTACGCGACGATGCTGATCGCGGTGCCCACCGGAGTGAAGGTGTTCAACTGGATCGCCACCATGTGGCAGGGCGCCATGACGTTCGAAACGCCTATGTTGTTTTCCATCGGCTTCATCCTGCTGTTCACCATCGGCGGCTTGTCCGGCATCACGCTCAGCGTGGCGGCGGTGGATATCCAGCTGCATGCCAGCTACTACGTGGTGGCGCATTTCCATTACGTGCTGGTGGCCGGCGCGCTGTTCAGCCTGTTCTCCGCCATCTACTACTGGTTCCCCAAAATGAGCGGCAAGATGTACCACGAGGGGCTGGGCAAGTTCCATTTCTGGTGGTCGATGATCTGGTTCAACGTCACCTTCTTCCCCATGCATTTCCTGGGCCTGGCCGGCATGCCGCGGCGGATTCCAGACTATGCCTTGCAGTTCACCCAATTCAACCAGATCGCCAGCGTCGGCGCCTTCATGTTCGGCCTGGGCCAGTTGATCTTCCTGTTCAACATCCTGCACTCGCTGCGCTATGGTAAGCCGGCGCCGCAGCGGCCGTGGGAAGGCGCGAATACCTTGGAGTGGGAGCTGCCGACGCCGGCGCCGTATCATACTTTCGAGCAGGCGCCGCAGATCGAGAGCAGCGAAAACGGCGTGATCCTGTCGTACCGGGAGGGCGGGGCGCACCCGCGCCATTAGGGTGCTTGCCATGGACGCCGCCCGGATCCCGCATCGCAACCGCCAGCTGCTAGGCAAGCTGGCGTTGATCGCCGCCATGATGTTCGGCTTTGCCTGGGCGATGATTCCGCTGTACCGCATCGTTTGCGAGCAGACCGGCCTCAACGACGTGGTGAAGGCCGATGCGTTGGAGCGGGACGATCTGGTGGCGGGGGCGGCAACGGTGGCCATGACTTTCGATGCCACTGTGCAGGCCGGGCTGCCCTGGCAGGTCAGGCCGCTGACCACGCATCTTAAGGTCAAGCCTGGCACTTTTGTTCAGGTGCAGTACCAGATCACCAATGCCAGCCCTCACGCTGTGGTGGGGCAGGCCTTGCCGCGCTATTTGCCGGCCGAAGCCGGGGCGTATGTGAAGAAGCTGGAGTGCTTCTGTTTCACTCAGCAACGCTTCGCGCCTGGACAGACACGAACCTTTCCGGTGGTGTTCGTGATCGACCGCAAGTTGCCGGCCACGATCAGCAGCATCACCTTGGCCTACACCATCTTCGATGTGCCGGGGCAGGACGGCCGGGCGTCATGAACTGGGCACAGGGCGTAAAGGCGGTGTTGGGGGCATTCATCGGCGTGCGCCAGGGCGACGCCGCGCGGCAGGATCAGTCGCTGAAACCGTGGCAGCTGATCGTCACCGCGTTGTTGTTGATGTTGGCGTTGATTGTCGCGCTGTTGTTGCTGGTGTCCTGGGTAACGCGCTAGGAGGAATGGTATGGCGAGCGTTGAGGAGCAGGATCGTTATTTTGTGCCGGAGCCGTCGCGTTGGCCCATGGTGGGGGCGGTGGCGCTGTTCTGCATCGGCCTGGGCGCGGCGTTTGCCGTCAACGGCATGCTGATGGGCAAGCTGTCGCTGGCTTTGGGCTTCCTGATACTGGTGTTCATGCTGGTGGGATGGTTTGGCGATGTGATCCGCGAAAACCGGCTAGGCGTCTATCTGGGGCGAGAGGACATGTCGTTCCGCTGGGGCATGGGCTGGTTCATTTTTTCCGAGGTGATGTTCTTCGGGGCCTTCTTCGGCGCGCTGTTCTGGGTGCGCACGGTGTCGGTGCCGCTGCTCGGCTCGCTCGATTACAAGATGCTGTATCCGGATTTCGAGGCCGCATGGCCGCTGTCCACCGGGCCGGGCATCACCCAGGCCTATCAGGCGATGGAGCCCTGGGGTTTGCCGGCGCTGAATACGCTGATCCTGCTGAGCTCCGGCGCTACCGTCACCTGGGCGCACTGGGGGTTGCTGCAAGGGCAGCGCAGGCAATTGAAGCTGGGGCTGTTTCTCACGGTGTTGCTGGGATTCACGTTCCTTGGCTTGCAGCTGCACGAATATGGCCACGCTTTCAGCCATCTGCATCTGACGCTGGCGTCCGGCGCCTATGGCATGACGTTTTTCATGCTGACCGGTTTTCACGGGCTGCATGTGCTGTTGGGGTCGATCATCCTGTTCGTGGTGTGGTTGCGCTCGCTGAAGGGCGATTTTGACGCCAGCCACCACTTCGCCTTCGAAGCCGCCAGTTGGTATTGGCACTTCGTCGATGTGGTATGGCTGCTGCTGTTCATCTTCGTTTACTGGCTGTGAGCGAGCATCAAACCTGATGCGGACGCCACCAGCCGAATACGGCGCCCAAGAGCAGCAGCAGAAACAGGCCGATGGACAAGCCGACCCTCAGGGTCAAAGAGCGGACCAGACGTTGCGAGCCGTGTTCGGCTTTCATCAGTCCGGTCAATCCCCAAAACAGGGCCAGGACAATACAGGCAAGCAACAACAGGATGACGAGTTTCATGACCGTATCCTCATCTCATTCCGATCAGGAGCAAAGGCAAGAGCCAAGATGGCAGCGGCTGCTATGGAGCATGCTGCTGCTCATCGTCTTGCTGCCCTACGCCTTGGCAGTATGGCAGTGGCAGCGGGGGCAAGACAAGGAGGCCTTGCTGCGATCGCTGACCAACGCGATGAGCACCGCGCCGGTGACGCTGGTGTATCGCGATGCCGAGCCTCCGCCGGAGTTCACCCGCGTGCGCTTGATCCAGGCCGAGCCGGCCGGGCCGGTGATCGAATTGCGCAACAGCTATCTGGCCGGCCAGAGCGGCCGCCGCATTCTTCAGCCTTGGCGGCAAGGCCTGGACCGCTCGCTGGTGCTGCTGGATCTGGGCTGGCTGGTCGATGGCGTCAAGCTGCCGACGTTCTCGCCGCAGCAGATTCAGCCGCAGGGCTATCGGATGCCGACGCCTCACCATTTTGTGTTGTCCGGCGCGGTAAAGGGTTTTGCCGGCCCGGTCGATCAAGTCGATGAGGCGGCGCTGCGCAGCCATTATCCCGGGCACTGGTTCCAGGGCGTGGTGGTGTTGGAAACCTCGCCCGATCCCTTGCTGCATTGGCCCGTGGTGCCGGAGTTCCTGCCGGATAAGCACTATGCCTACGCGGTGCAATGGCTGCTGCTGGGCGTATGCCTGAGCGGCTTGTGGTGGCTACTGTGGAGACGTCGCCATGAAATCCATTGACCGCGGCCGGGCGGCCTTGCTGGGCATGGCGCTGTTGTGCCTGGCGCCGGTCTTGGCGGCATGGCTGGCTTACCTGCTGCTGCCGCCCGGCGGCGGCGCCAGTTATGGGCAATTGCTGCCGACGCGGCCGTTTGTCGCCGCGGGCAACCCGGAATGGCCGCGCGGCAAATGGGTGCTGGCTTCGGCGCTGAGCGCCGATTGCCGCGATCGTTGCCGTCAGCGCTGGCATGCGATGAGCCAGATTCAGAAGGCGCAGGGAGAAGCGGCGGAGCGGCTGACGCGCGTGGCGCTGGTGGTGTCGGCCCGCCCGGCGGCATTGGATGTGCCGTACCGCTTGCCGCACTCGCCGGCGCATGCGCTGCCTGCCGGCAGCCAGGGTTTCTATCTGGTCGATCCGCTGGGCAATCAGGTGATGTTTTACCGCGACGGCGCCGATCCGCGGCGGATCATCGATGAAGTGGCCAATGTGTTGAAGGTGAATAACGGGTTGTAAGCGCCCGTTCAAAAATTTTCCGTCAGTGGCCGACCGGCCCATGCGCTGTGCAATGAGGGGGACCCTTGCCATGCGAAGACTGTTTTGGGCAGCCTTGCTGCTGGCCGCAATCGTGGTGCCGTTCGGCGCCTATGTCAGATTGTCCCATGCCGGCTTGGGCTGCCCGGACTGGCCAGGCTGCTATGGCCATATTTCTCCCGCGCATGCCTCAGACAGCATAAGCCAGGCTCAGGCCATGTCGCCGCAGGGGCCGGTCAGCCTGGGCAAGGCCTGGAAGGAGATGCTCCATCGTTACCTCGCCGGCAGCCTCGCCACCCTGATCGCGCTGATCGCTTGGCGGGCCTGGCGCGAACGGCGCCAGCGCTTGCCGGCGAGTCTCTTATTGGCGGTGGTGGCCTTGCAGGCCATGCTGGGCATGTGGACCGTAACCTTGCTGCTGCGGCCCGCCATCGTCACCTCCCATCTGCTGGGCGGCATGGCGGTGCTGCAGATTCTGGCCTGGATGGCGCTTTCGCCCGCATTCGCGCCGCTACGCGTTCCGCTTGCGCTGCGCCGGCTGGCCGGCTGGCTGGTGTCCGCCTTGCTGCTGCAGCTGCTGCTGGGCGGTTGGGTGTCCAGCAATTACGCTGCCTTGGCCTGTCAGGGTTTTCCGGCATGCAACGGCCAGGCGTGGCCGGCGCTGCGCTTTGATCAGGCTTTCCATGTCGTGCGCGAGCTGGGCCAGGCGCCGGATGGCAGTCTGTTGGAATTCTCCAGCCTGGTAACCATACATTGGCTGCATCGCTTGGGGGCGCTGCTGGTTTCGCTGCTGGTATTGGCCTTGCTGGCCCGGGGCTGGCGCGAGCCAGGCCTGAGACGGCATCTGGTTTGCCTGGGCGCGGCCTGGGGGCTGCAGGTTGGGCTGGGCATCGCCAATGTGATGTGGCAGCTGCCCTTGCCGATTGCGGTGGCGCATAACGCCGGCGCAGCGCTATTGCTGATGGCGGCGCTGCTGTTGCTGTCGCGTCTGCATGCGCCGGCGCCGCAGCGGCGCCGGATTCATCTGCCGTTGCCGCTGCCGGGGCGGCTGAGCCGGCCGGGAGAGGGGCGATGAACGCGCTCGGCCTGCCGTTGTGGCGGCGCCAGGGCCAGGCGCTGTGGCAGTTGGCCAAGCCCAAGGTGGTGGCGCTGATTGTATTCTGCGCCGTGATCGGCATGTTGCTGGCCAGCGCCGGCTTACCGGATGCCCGAGTCGTCATTCCGGCCACGCTGGGTATAGCGTTGGTGGCCGGCGCGGCGGCCATGGTCAATTGCCTGGTGGAGCGCGGGCTGGATGCCAGAATGCGCCGCACCGCCTGGCGCCCTACCGTCACCGGTGAGGTCGGCGTGGCGCAAACCTTGCTGGTCGCGCTGCTGGCGGGCGCAGCCGGCTTAGCCTTGCTGATCGTCTGCTGCAATGCCTTGACTGCCTGGCTGACCCTGGGCACTTTTGTTGGTTACGCGGTGGTTTACACCTTGCTGCTCAAGCCGCTGACGCCGCAGAACATCGTGATCGGCGGCGCCAGCGGCGCCATGCCGCCGGTGCTGGGGTGGGCGGCCGTGAGCGGGGAAGTCAGCGCCTTCGCGCTGGTGCTGTTCCTGATCATCTATGCCTGGACGCCGCCGCATTTTTGGGCGCTGGCGCTCTACCGCCGTGACGACTACGCGCGGGCCGGCCTGCCGATGTTGCCGGTCACGCATGGCCAGCGTTACACCACCTTGTCGATTGTGCTGTACAGCGTTTTGCTTGCCGCCATCACGCTGTTGCCGGCCGCGCTGGGACAGGCGGGCTGGATTTATCTCGCTGCGGCGGGAGCGTTGAACGGCAGGTTGTTGTTTCTTGCCGTCCGTCTGCATCGCCAGTATGCTCACACCCTGGCGCGCCGCGTGTTCACCTGGTCGATCTGGTATCTGGCTGGGTTGTTCGCGGCCTTGTTATTTGATCACTACTGGCTGATTCCCTTTTCCTGATGCTGAAGATACTGCGACTCCTGCTAGCGCTTCTCACTCTCGCCGCGCTGTCCGCCTGCGCGCCGCCCGCCATCGACTTCAAAGGCACGGCGATCAACGACGAATCCATGGGCGGCGGCTTCACGCTGACCGACTTCCATGGGCAGCCCCGCAGTCTGGATGCGTTCAAGGGCAAGGTGGTGGCGCTGTTCTTCGGCTATACCCATTGCCCGGACGTGTGTCCGACCACGATGTTGGAATATGCTTCGGTGATGAAGCAGTTGGGCGAAGATGCCGACAAGGTGCAGGTGTTGTTTGTCAGCGTCGATCCGCTGCGCGATACGCCCAAAGTGTTGGCCGGTTACGTGCCATACTTCGATAAGCGCTTCATCGGTTTGACCGGCACGGCCGAGCAGATCGAGAAAGTGAAAAAACAGTACAAGGTGGTGGCGCAGCAGGTGCCGACCCCGGGCGGCGGCTACAGCGTGGACCATAGCTCAGGCTCGTATTTGCTGGACCGGGAGGGGAGATTGCGGGTGTTCGAGGCCTACGGCACGCCTTCCGCGAGTCTCGCTTATGATATCAAGCAGTTGATGCGCTAAACTTGGCGTATCGGAGAAGTGCATTATCTAAAAATGGGGTCACGAAATCGTGAGCGACGATAAAACCTCGGTGAGTCCAGCCAGTGCGCATCAGTCATTGGACTTGGCCAAATTTACGATGACATCGCCGGCCGAGATCGCCCAGCATCTGACGAATATTGCCAAACATGGCCATATGGTGACGATTTTCTCCAACAAGGGGAAAAACTTCATTTTGACGAAGATTCTGGACGTCGATTTCAAAAATGGGGTGTTCACTGTCGACTGGGGCGCCGAGGAAGAGGCCAACAACCAGGTGCTTGGCAGCGAGCGCAATGTTTTCGTGTGCTCGCCGGAAGGCGTGAAGACGCAGTTTGTCACCGGCGCCTTGAGCAAGGTGATAGTCGACGGCCAGCCAGCCTTTGCCGCGGACCTGCCTGAGCAGGTGATCAAGCTGCAGCGCCGCGAGTTCTTCCGCATCCAGACGCCGCTGGGCACGCCCGTGTTCTGCCATGTCGAGGATTACGGCCAGCGCGCGATAGACTTGGCGCTGTTCGATATCAGCGTGGGCGGCATGAGCCTGTGGCTGCCGGATGTCAGCACGGTCGGGTTCGACATCGGCCAGCAGTACCATAAATGCACCTTGGATCTGAAGCCGATAGGCGTCTTGCAGATCGGCATCGAGGTGCGCCATCGCCTGGCCTCTCGGCTGCGCAATGACACCGAGGCGATGCGGATAGGGTGTTCCTATCTGAATTTGACGCCGAAAATGGAAACCATGATCCAGCGCTATGTCGGCTTTCTTGAGCGCGAACGCCGCGCCATGTTCGGCTGAGCGGCCGGCACTTATTTAAATCCTTTGCAGTAGAACATCATGAAGCTGACCATCGCCCTGTCCAAGGGCCGTATTTTTGAAGAGACCGTGCCCTTGCTGGCCGCCGCAGGCATCGAGCCGGCGGAAAAACCCGAATCCTCGCGCAAACTGATCATCGGCACCAACCACCCGGAGGTGCAACTGGTGATCGTGCGCGCTTCCGACGTGCCCACCTATGTGCAATATGGCGCGGCCGATCTGGGCATCGCCGGCCGCGACGTGTTGATCGAGCACGGCGGCGCGGGCCTGTATCAGCCGTTGGACTTGAACATCGCCAAATGCCGGATGATGGTGGCGGTGAAGGAAGGCTACGATTACGACGCCGCCGTCCGCCAGGGCGCGCGCCTGAAGATCGCCACCAAGTATCCGCAGATCGCCCGCGAGCACTTCGCCAAGAAGGGCGTCCACGTCGACATCATCAAGCTGTACGGCTCGATGGAGCTGGCGCCGCTGGTCGGCCTGGCCGACGCCATCGTCGATCTGGTCTCCACCGGTGGCACGCTGCGCGCCAACAAGCTGGTGGCGGTCGAACACATCATCGACATCAGCTCGCGCCTGGTGGTGAACCAGGCCGCGCTGAAGCTCAAATACGACGCGATTCAGCCGGTGCTGGACGCCTTCGCCGGCGCCGTGCCGGCCTGATCCATCCGCATGCCGGCCAAATGGCGGTCAACCGATCGCCTGCGACCGGCGTTGCCCCTTGTTCAGGCTCCACGCATCAGAGAATCATTATGTTGAAACTGTCATCTTCCCAGCCCGACTTCGCCGAGCGCCTGAAAGCGCTGCTGGCTTTCGAAACCGCGCAGGACCCGGCAGTGGACGCCGCCGTGGCGTCCATCTGCGCCGATGTCCATCATCGCGGCGACGCGGCGCTGGTGGAGTACACCAACCGTTTCGACCGCATGCAGGCGCAGAGCATGGCCGATCTGACGCTGTCCCGCGCTCAGCTGGAAGCCGCTTGGCAGCGACTGCCGGCCGCGGTGCGCGACGCGCTGTCCGCCGCCGCCGAGCGGGTGCGCCGCTACCACGAAAAGCAGCTGGCGCATTCCTGGAGCTATGAAGACGAAGACGGCACCCTGCTGGGCCAGCAGGTGACGCCGCTGGACCGCGTCGGCATCTATGTGCCGGGCGGCAAAGCGGCTTATCCGAGTTCGGTGCTGATGAACGCGCTGCCGGCCAAGGTGGCCGGCGTAGCCGAGATCATCATGGTGGTGCCGACGCCGGGCGGCGAGCGCAATGATCTGGTGCTGGCCGCGGCCTACATCGCCGGGGTGGACAAGGTGTTCACCGTCGGCGGCGCTCAAGCCGTCGCCGCGCTGGCCTACGGTACCGAGACGGTGCCGCAGGTAGACAAGATCACCGGCCCCGGCAATGCCTATGTCGCGGCCGCCAAGCGCCGCGTGTTCGGCGTGGTCGGCATCGACATGGTGGCCGGCCCGTCGGAGATCCTGGTGATCTGCGACGGCGACACCGACCCGGACTGGGTGGCGATGGACCTGTTCAGCCAGGCCGAGCACGACGAGATCGCCCAGGCCATCCTGCTGTGCCCGTCGGCCGACTACATCGCCCGCGTGGAAGCCAGCATCGCCAAACTGCTGCCGGCCATGCCGCGCCGCGCCATCATCGAGGCCAGCCTGGCGGGCCGCGGCGCGCTGATTCAGGTGCGCGACCTGGCCGAAGCCTGCGAGATCGCCAATTACATCGCGCCGGAGCATCTGGAACTGTCGGTGGCCGAACCGGATGCCTTGTTGCCGCAGCTGCGCCACGCCGGCGCCATCTTCATGGGCCGCTTCACTTCGGAAAGCCTGGGCGATTACTGCGCCGGCCCGAATCATGTGCTGCCGACCAGCCGCACTGCCCGTTTTGCCAGTCCGCTCGGCGTGTACGACTTCCAGAAGCGCAGCAGCCTGATCCGCGTATCGCAGGCCGGCGCGCAGAAGCTGGGGCGCATCGCCAGCCTGCTGGCGCATGGCGAGGGGCTGACCGCGCATGCCCGCGCCGCCGAGCTGCGGCTGGATGGAGGCGCAGAACCGCAGTCCTGAGGCGGTATGGCGCCTTGCCTCCGCCGCATGGCTGAATTTTGTCCTCCGCTCTTGAATTGAGAACCCGTGCCCGCGCCGCAACAGGCGCGGCCAAGCGGGCGCAAGGCAGTAGCCCGTGGCGCGCCAACGGGTTACGATGGCCCTTTGCCCGTTTGCGGGCACATTACGGCGCTTTTGCGCCGCCAGGCAGACCATGACGACCAAACTGACCGCCAAGCAACTCGTCCGCGACGAGATCACCGCCATCGGCGCCTATCACGTGGCCGACGCCGCCGGCTACATCAAGCTGGACGCGATGGAAAACCCGTGGCCGCTGCCGGTGGAACTGCAGCACGAACTGGCCGCTGAACTGGCCCAGGTTGCGCTGAATCGTTATCCGGACGCCAATGGCGGCGGCCTGAAGGACGAGCTGCGCGCGGCGTTTGCCATTCCCGCCGGCGCCGACATCGTGCTGGGCAACGGCTCGGATGAGCTGATCACGCTGATCACCCAGGCGTTGGCGCGTCCCGGCGCCAAGCTCTTGGCGCTGGAGCCGTCCTTCGTCATGTACAAGATGAACGCGCTGTTCTCCGGCCTGCAGTACGTCGGCGTGCCGTTGCGCGACGACTTTACGCTGGACCTGCCGGCTACGCTGTCCGCCATCGAGCGCGAGCAGCCGGCGGTGGTGTTCGTGTCCTATCCCAATAATCCCACCGGTCCGCGCTACGCCCGCGACGAGGTGCTGGCGATCTGCCGCGCCGCGCCGGGCCTGGTGGTGGTGGACGAGGCTTACCAGAGCTTCGCTTCGGACAGCTTCATGGACCTGGCCGGCGAGCTGGACAACCTGCTGGTGATGCGCACGCTGTCCAAGCTGGGCCTGGCCGGCATCCGCCTCGGTTATGCCGCGGCCTGTCCGGCGTGGATTGCCGAACTGAACAAAGTGCGGCCGCCTTACAACGTCAATGTGCTGACCCTCGCCGCCGCGCGTTACGCCTTGCGGCATCTGGAGGTATTCAACCGCCAGGCGGCCGAATTGCGCGCCGAGCGCGGCCGAATCTCCGATGCGCTGGCCGCGCTGCCGGCGCTGACGGTATTCCCGTCCGAGGCCAATTTCCTCACTGTTCGCGCGCCGGACGCTGTTGCGCTGTACCAGCATCTGAAAGTGAGCGGCATCCTGATCAAGCAGCTGCACGGCAGCCATCCGCTGCTGGACAACTGTCTGCGCCTGACCGTGGGCAGCCCAGACCAGAACGCGGCCTTGCTGTCCGCCATTCAACGATTTTTTGCCTGAAGCCATGAGAACCGCAACTGTCACCCGCAACACGCTGGAAACCCAGATCACCGTCACGCTGAATCTGGACGGCACCGGCGTCGGCCGCTTTGAAACCGGCGTGCCCTTTCTCGACCACATGATGGATCAGATCGCCCGCCATGGCTTGATCGACCTCGACGTCCAGGCCGTGGGCGACCTGCACATCGACGCCCACCACACCGTGGAAGACATCGGCATCACCCTGGGCCAGGCCTTTGCCAAGGCCATCGGCGACAAGAAGGGCATCCGCCGCTACGGCCATGCCTATGTGCCGCTGGACGAGGCGCTGTCCCGCGTGGTGATCGACTTGTCCGGCCGCCCCGGCTTGGTCTACAACGTCGAATACACCCGCGCCAGCATCGGCCAGTTCGATGTGGACCTGTTTTCGGAGTTTTTCCACGGCTTCGTCAATCACAGCATGAGCACGCTGCATATCGACAATCTGCGCGGCCACAACAGCCACCATCAGGCCGAGACCATCTTCAAGGCCTTCGGCCGCGCGCTGCGAATGGCCTGCGAGCGCGATGAGCGCATGGCCGGCATCACGCCGTCCACCAAGGGGACGCTCTCCGCATGAAAGTCGCAGTGATTGATTACGGCATGGGCAATCTGCACTCGGTGCTGAAGTCCCTGCAGGCCGTCAACGACATCGGCGCCGATATTGTCCTGACCCGCGATCCGGACGCCGTGGTCCAGGCCGACAAGGTGGTCTTTCCCGGCCAGGGCGCGATGCCCGACTGCATGCGCGAGCTGAACCGCCACGGCTTGGCCGATGCCGTCCGTGAAACTACGCAGAGCAAGCCGTTTTTTGGAATCTGCGTAGGCGCGCAGCTATTGTTCGAACATAGCGCGGAGGGCGACACCGCCGGCCTGGGCCTGTTTCCGGGCAAGGTGCTGCGCTTTGCCGACGATCTCACCGCAGGCGGCGAGCGGCTGAAAGTGCCGCACATGGGTTGGAACCAGGTCTACCAGACCCAGTCCCACCCGATGTTCGCCGGCATCGCCGATGGCGAGCGTTTTTACTTTGTGCACAGTTATCACTTTGCGCCGGCCGACGCGGCGCTGACGCTGGCGGAGAGCGAATATCCGCAGCGGTTTGCCTGTATCGTCGGGCGTGGCAACATATTCGCCACGCAGTTTCACACCGAAAAGAGCCACCGCGCCGGACTTCAGATGATGAAGAATTTCCTGGCCTGGGACGGCAATGTTTAACTTACCCACACACCTAGCACCATGCTGCTGATACCCGCGATAGACCTGAAAGACGGTCAGTGCGTGCGCCTGAGACAGGGCGCAATGGACGACGCCACCATTTTCTCCGACGATCCGGTCAAGGTTGCCGCCCATTGGCGCGACCAGGGCGCGCGCCGACTGCATCTGGTGGACTTGAACGGCGCTTTCGCCGGCAAGCCGAAAAACCTGTCGGTGATCCGCGACATCCTCGGCGAGGTTGGCGAGGACATGCCGGTGCAGCTGGGTGGCGGCATCCGCGACCTGGACACCATCGAGGCCTACCTCGACATGGGCTTGTCCTACGTGATCATCGGCACCGCCGCGGTCAAGACGCCGGGCTTCCTGCACGATGCCTGCGACGCCTTCCCCGGCCAGGTCATCGTTGGCCTGGACGCCAAGGACGGCATGGTGGCGATCGACGGCTGGGCCAAGATCACCAACCACAATGTGGTTGATCTGGCCAAGCGCTTCGAGGACTACGGCGTCAACTCGGTGATCTACACCGACATCGGCCGCGACGGCATGATGACCGGCGTCAACATCGAGGCCACCGTCAAGCTGGCGCAGGCGCTGACCATCCCGGTGATCGCCTCCGGCGGCCTGACCAACCTCGACGACATCCGCGCGCTGTGCGAGGTGGAGGCCGAGGGCATCGAAGGCGCCATCACTGGCCGCGCCATCTACGAAGGCAGCATAGACTTCGCCGCCGCGCAGACGCTGGCGGACGAACTGGCCGGTTAAACCCGGCTGATCGCGTCAAACGGCGGGCTGGCCCCGCCGCTTGGCGTGCCTGAAGTTTTCTGGCTGAAGTTTTCTGGATAGTTACATGCTTGCCAAACGCATCATCCCCTGCCTGGACGTGACCGCCGGCCGCGTGGTCAAGGGCGTCAATTTCCTGGGCCTGCGCGACGCCGGCGACCCGGTGGAAATCGCCCGCCGCTACAACGAGCAGGGCGCCGACGAACTGACCTTCCTCGACATCACGGCCAGCTCCGACCAGCGCGACATCATTCTGCATGTCATTGAAGCGGTGGCGGAGCAGGTATTCATTCCCTTGACCGTCGGCGGCGGCGTGCGCAGCATCGCCGACATCCGCCGCCTGCTGAACGCCGGCGCCGACAAGGTCAGCATCAATACCGCCGCGGTGACCAACCCCGAGTTCGTGCGCGAAGCGTCCGAGCACTTCGGCAACCAGTGCATCGTGGTGGCGCTGGACGCCAAGGCGGTGACGCCGGAAAACGACCGCTGGGAAATCTTCACCCATGGCGGCCGCAACCGCACTGGGCTGGACGCCGTCGAATGGGCGCGCAAGATGCAGGCGCTGGGCGCCGGCGAAATCCTGCTGACCAGCATGGACCGCGACGGCACCAAGGCCGGCTTCAACCTGCCGCTGACCCGCGCCGTGTCCGACGCGGTGGGCATTCCGGTGATCGCCTCCGGCGGCGTCGGCAATTTGCAGCATTTGGTCGATGGCGTCAAAGAAGGCCATACCGACGCGGTGCTGGCCGCCAGCATCTTCCATTTCGGCGAATACACGGTGAGCGAGGCCAAGCAGGCCATGCGCGCCGCCGGCATCGAGGTGAGGCTATGAGCTGGCTGGACGAAGTCAAATGGGACGACAAGGGCCTGGTGACCGCCATCGCCCAGGACGCCGCCAGCGGCAGGGTGCTGATGGTGGCGTGGATGAACCACGAAAGCCTGCAGCTGACCGCCGACACCGGCATTGCCCACTATTGGAGCCGTTCGCGGCAAAAACTGTGGAAAAAGGGCGAGGAGTCCGGCCATTTGCAGACGGTGAAGGAGCTGCGCCTGGACTGCGACGGCGACGTGATTGTGATGCAGATCGAACAAATGGGCGGCATTGCCTGTCACACCGGAAGGCAGAGCTGTTTTTACCGCCGTTTCGAGAACGGCGCCTGGCTGACGGTCGATGCCGTGCTGAAAGACCCGCACAGCATTTACCACGGCTGAGTTGCCGCCGGTCAACGCTGCCCGCGATGGACGGGTTACAATGACCGGCCGGGCCGCGCTGTCATCTGCGCGCCATGCCCGTGCCGCATAATCGCCGGATTTCGGCGCAAAGGATATCGATATGACCCCGGATGTGTTGAAAAATATCGCCGACACGCTGGAAGCCCGACGCGAGGCTGCCCCGCAGTCTTCCTATGTGGCTTCGCTGTTTCACAAGGGTGAAGATGCCATCCTGAAGAAGGTGGCGGAGGAGGCGGCGGAGACGCTGCTGGCCTCCAAGGACAAGGATAAGCTGCACCTGGTGCGCGAAGTGGCCGACCTGTGGTTCCATACCATGGTGCTGTTGACATATCATGGCTTGCGTCCCGAAGACGTGGTGATGGAGCTGCATCGCCGCGAAGGCATTTCCGGGCTGGACGAGAAAGCCTCGCGCAAAACCACTTGATGATGGATTGAATTCGATGAGCGATTGTCTTTTCTGCAAGATCGTGGCGGGCCAGATTCCCGCCAACAAGGTTTACGAAGACGACGATGTGCTGGCTTTCCACGACATCCGTCCGATCGCGCCGGTGCATTTCATGATCATTCCCAAGCTGCACGTCGACTCCTTGGCCCACTGCGGCCCGGAGCATGAGGCGGTGCTGGGCAAGATCCTGACGCTGGCCCCCAGGCTGGCCAGGGAGCAGGGCCTGGAATCCGGCTTCAAGACCGGCATCAACACCGGCCGCGGCGGCGGCCAGGAAGTGTTCCATCTTCACGTTCACGTGTTCGGCCACAAGGGCTGACGCGTTTTTCGGCTTCGCGCCGGGATGCGATCCGGCGCCTGTTTCATGGATAAGGAAGAGTCACAATGGGTTCTCTGAGCATCTGGCACTGGCTGATCGTGCTGCTGATCGTGGTACTGGTGTTCGGCACCAAGAAGCTGCCCAACATCGGCAAGGACCTCGGCAACGCGGTCAAGGGCTTCAAGGAAGGCATGAACGAGGGCGCCAAGGATGCCCAGCCGCCAGCCAAGGACGCCGGCCGCATCATCGACGGCGAAGCCGACAAGAAATAAATCCGGACGGTGACGCGGCGTGCTTGATATCAGCTTTGGCGAATTCGTCCTGATCGGCGTGGTGGCCCTGGTGGTGCTGGGGCCGGAGAGGCTGCCGGCCGTGGCGCGCACCGTGGGCGCCCTGGTGGCGCGCGCGCAGCGCTTCGTGGCCACGATGAAGGCGGACATCCAGCACCAGGCCAATCTGCAGGGACTGGACAGCATACGCCAGGACCTGCAGGACGCGGCGCACAGCTTCCGCGGCCAACTGGAATCCGAGGTGCAGCAGGTGCGCGACGCGCTGGACCACCATTCCGCCGAGGCCCGCAATCTGGCCGAGCAGGCGGCGGAACCGTTCCACGAGGCCGAGCGCACCATACACGGCGGCATCGTTCCGGAAGACGCCGCGCCGGCAACGGAAGCGGCATCGATGGCCGACAGCGCCGCGCTGGAGCCGGCTGACGCGCCGCCGCGCGACGAGAACCAGCTGGACCTGTTCGACGACATGCCGCCGCGCAGTAGCGCGGCGCCCCAAACCGAAATTCCTCCGCAAGCCCGCCAATGAACGAACAACCGCTGCTCGCGCATCTGATCGAGCTGCGCACCCGGCTGGTGCGCGCCCTGCTGGGCATCGCCCTGGTTTTTCTGGGCCTGTTCCACTGGTCATCGGATATTTACCACCTATTGGCGAAGCCGCTCCTGGACGCCTTGCCGCATGGCGGCAGCATGATCGCCACCGAGGTGACTTCCACCTTCTTCGTGCCGATGAAGTTGACCATGCTGGCGGCGTTTTTGATCTCGCTGCCGCATACCCTGTACCAAGTCTGGGCCTTCGTCGCGCCGGGGCTGTACGCCCACGAGAAGAAGCTGGTCCTGCCGCTGGTGCTGGCCAGCCTGGTGCTGTTTCTGGTGGGCATGTCCTTCGCCTATTTCCTGGTGTTCCCGGTGGTGTTCCATTTCATGTCGGCGGTGACGCCGGCCGGCGTCAGCATGATGACGGACATCGATAAATATCTGTCCTTCGTGCTCGGCATGTTCATGGCTTTCGGCACCACCTTCGAGGTGCCGGTGATCGTGGTGGTGCTGACGCGGATGGGCGTGGTGTCGGTGGCCAAGCTGCGCGAGGCGCGGCCTTATGTCATTGTCGGCGCCTTTGTGATCGCCGCCATCGTCACGCCGCCGGACGTGCTGTCGCAGACCATGCTGGCGGTGCCGCTGTGGCTGTTGTACGAGGTCGGCGTGCTGGTGGCCGCGCTGATGGAGCGCAAGGCGCGGCGCGCCCAGGCCGAGCCCGCGCCATGAGCCGCGAACATTTCCGCCAAGGCGCGTCGGCCGCGCTGATCGTCCTGATCCTGATGACCCTGGCTTGGGAGCTGTGGCTGGCGCCGCTGCGCGCCGGCGGTTCCTTCCTGGCGTTCAAGGCGCTGCTGTTGCTGCTGCCCTTGCGCGGCATTCTGGCCGGGCGCCTGTATACCTACCAATGGTCCAGCATGTTCATCCTGGGTTTCTTCACCGAAGGCGTGATGAGGGGCTGGGCCGACCACGGCCTGGCGCAGCGATTGGCATGGTGTGAAGTTCTGATTAGTACACTATTCTTTATCTGCGTATTGGGATTTGCCAGGAGCTTCAAGCAGCGCGCTTGAGGTAAATGGACAAGGCGAAGAGTCCGGCAGCCCATGCTGCCGGTTTTTTTTTGGGCTTTTGGATACTGTTATCGCGTGAATGTTCCCGTTGGCGATACGGCGTGTGGCCGCCTGTGGCGGCCCTCGTCTAGAATCCCAGCATATAACGAGACCGGGTACAGCCCGGCCGGCATTCACTCTATTGGGTATGGGGAATTACCATGCGGAATTTGTCTATCGCGGCCAGGATTACGCTTGGCTTCGCGCTGCTATTGGCGGCGCTCATTCTCACCGGATTGTTGGCGCAACTGGGTCTGGGCAAGATTTCGGCGCGGGCGGAGGACGTCACTTCGCACGAGCTGGCCTTTTATACCGACATTGTCAGATTGCAGCGCGACATGGGCAATCTGCGGCGTTTCGAAAAAGACTACTTCATCAATATCGCCAACGACGGCAAGCGCGCCGAGTATCTGGAAAAATGGAAAAAAGCGCAGGCCGACGCGCAACTGGCGATCAGCCAGGCCGGCACCCATCCGCTGAATGATGAGGCCTCTCAGCAGCTGTCCAAACTGTCCGGCCTGCTTGGCGGTTATGTCGACGGTTTCGGCAAGGTGTCGTCGCAGGTGGAGGGCAAGCAGCTCGCCGCCACTGCCGATGCCAACCACGAGCTGGAAAAGTACAAGGACAATATCCACCAGATGGAAGGCGTGGTGGATGTGCTGGGCAAGAACGCCGCCGATGCGGTGGGCTTGCTGGACGACCAGATCAATGCCACGGCCGCCAGCGTGCGCAGCCAGATGCTGGCCGAGATCATCGCCGCGCTGGTGATAGGCGTGCTGATCGCCTGGTACATCATCTCCTCCATCCGCCAGCCCTTGCTGCAGATGCGCGATGCCAATCAGGAGCTGGCGGACAAACGCAATCTACGCCTGCAATTGCCGGATTTCGGCAACAACGAGCTGGGCAGCGCCGCCGCCTCATTGGCCAAGCTGGTGGACAGCGTGCGCGCGGTGGTGGTGGAGTCGCAGGGCCACTCGGCGCAGTTGGCCAAGGCGGCCAATCAGTTGAATGTCGTCAGCGAGCATGTGTCGTCTGCGTCGGCGCATCAGTCCGAGGCCGCATCCAGCGGCGCGGCGGCTATCGAGCAGATGTCGGTCAGCATCAATCTGGTTGCGGACAGCACCCAGGATGTGGAGCGGCAGGCGCGGCAGACGATGGAGCAGGCTACAACAAGCAGCGAGCTGGCGCAGAAGGCGGCCGGCGAGATCCGCCAGATCGCCAGCACCATCACCGAAACCGCTACCGTGATGGATGGCTTGAACCAGCGCTCCGCCGACATTGGCGACATCGTGCGGGTGATCCACGACATCGCCGACCAGACCAATCTATTGGCGCTGAACGCGGCGATCGAGGCGGCGCGAGCCGGCGAAATGGGCCGCGGCTTCGCCGTGGTGGCGGACGAAGTGCGCAAGCTCGCCGAACGCACCAGCCAGGCCACCACCGAGATTTCCGGCCATATCGACGGCGTGTTGGCCGATACCCAGCGCGCCTATCAGAGCATGCAGCAGGCCAACGACAAGATTGAAACCGGCGTGGTCAGCGCTTCCAGCGTGGCGGATGCGCTGCAACAGATCCGCGAGCTGGCCGAGCATTCGGTGCACCGCATCGCCGACATCGCCAACGCGATCAAGGAGCAGAGCCTGGCCAGCCAGGAGGTGGCGCGCAATGTCGAGCAGATCGCGCAGATGAATGGCCAGACTACCGAGGCGGCCGGCGAGGCCAGCGCGTTGGCCAGCGAGCTGCAGGCTTTGTCGCATGAGCTGGACACCTGTTTGCAGCGCTTCCGTACTTGAGCCGGCTGCGGGTCCCGCGCATCTCAAGCCCCGGCCATGCGCCGGGGTTTTGCATGATGGCCAGAGATTTTGAATCCGCGACAGTGCGGCACCGCTGATGGGCGCCAGGTTCAAGTCAATCCCAGCGCCGCCAGCGTGTTGGCGTGGAGCGCGTCTCGCAGCGTGGAGACCTCCATGCCGCGCAATTCGGCCAGCACTGTGATAAAGCGCGCCAGCTGCGCCGGCTCGTTGGGGACGTCCTGAGCGTACTCGGGGCGGATGTCCGGCGCGTCGGTTTCCAATACCAGGCTGTCCAGCGGCAGCGTGGCGGCCAAGGCGCGGATGCGGCGCGAGCCGCTATAGGTCATGGCGCCGCCGAAGCCGAGCTTGAAGCCCTGGCGGATGAAGGCCTGGGCTTGCTGCTCGCTGCCGTTGAAGGCGTGGGCGATGCCGCCTTCCACCTTTTGCTCGCGCAAATGCTTCAGCACGCGATCCACCGAGCGGCGCACATGCAGCACCACCGGCAGGCCGTGCTTGCGCGCCAGCTTCAACTGCTCCACCAGCAGCGCCTCCTGCCGCATCGGGTCCAGCTCCGGCAGATAGAAATCGAGGCCGATCTCGCCGACGGCTACCGGCGCATGCGCTGCCAGCGCGGCGTCCAGCAGAGCCAGGTGATCGTCCAGATGCTGGCTCAGATAAATCGGGTGCAGACCGAAGGCGATCCAGCAGCCGTAGCGTTGGCGCATCGCCAGCACGGCGTCGAAGTTGCCGGCACTCACTGCCGGCACCAAGAGCTGGCCGACGCCGGCCGCCTGCGCCCGCGCCACTGCGCCGTCGATGTCCGGCCGCAGCTCCGGCGCGTCCAGGTGGCAATGGCTGTCTATCAGGCAGGAGGCGGACGGCAGCGGGTCGAAGCGCATCACAGCTTCCAGGTGAAACCCAGCAGCGTCTGCCAGCCGGCGGTGTGGCTGCCGGTGTTTTCCGCCGCCCAGCGGCTGCCGGCGCCCAGGTCCAGCGTCCAGTGCTGGCCCATGGGGTGGGACATCACCAGCAAGAGATTGCTCTGCTCCAGCTGCCAGCCGGGGCCGTCATCGCTGTGGTTCAGGCCCAGGCGGCGTTTCTGGTTGGCCAGGCTGGCCCAGCCCAGCACCGAGAATTTCTGCCCCATCCAGTCGCCCAGCGGCGCGTCCAGCGTGGCCGCCAGCAACTGGCCGGGATGGCTGCTGCCGATGCGGCTGGCGTAGCCGAAGGACAGGCTGCCGTCGCGCGGCAGGTCGAAGCCGTAGCGCGCCAGCGCCAGGCTCTGCGACACGCCGCCGCCCAGGCTCCAGGCCGGCTCGCTGGCCACGCCCAGCGATACCCAGCCGCCCGGTGCCGGCAGCGCCCAGCCGCCTTCGCCATCCAGCACGTACAAGGCGCCGAAGCGGGTGCGGTATTGCAGGTCCACGCTGGGTTGCAGCCGCGAGGAGTTGCCGTAGGAAGTCTGCCGCGTCATCAGTTCCGTGCTGATGGACAGGTCGAGGTCCTTGCCGTCGTCGGCGCGACAGGGCAGGGCAGGCAACAACATGCCCGCTGTGAGAAGGCAAATAATAGGTTTCATCGCGGCGGACGTCTCTGGGTCTTTATGTTTCATTTTGAGCATACGCATTCAACCGCATTATGGTGGCTATCGCGGCGCGGAGGCGTCGATGTTCATGCGGTTTCCTCCGTCTGCAGCTGCTGCAATAGATATAGCCGCTGGTAGATGCCGCCCAGCCGCATCAGCTGTTCGTGGTCGCCGGTTTCGGCGATGCGGCCGTGGTTCAGCACGATGATGGTGTCGGCGTCGCGTATCGTGGACAGGCGGTGGGCGATGGAGATCAGCGTGATCTTGCCGGCCAGCCGCGTCAGCGCCTGCTGCACCAGCTGTTCGGTTTCGCTGTCGATGTGCGAGGTGGCTTCGTCCAAGAGCAGGATGCGCGGCTGGCCGGCCAGGGCGCGGGCGATGGCGATCAACTGCTTCTGGCCGCTGGACAGCCGCGCGCCGCTTTCGCCCATATCGCTGTCGTAGCCGTTTTCCAGCGACAGGATCAACTCGTGCACGCCGGCGGCGCGGGCGGCGTCCTCGATGGCTTGTTGCGACAGACCGCGCCCCATGTCGATGTTTTCTCGCGCGCTGGCGGCCAGCAGGAACGGGTCCTGCGGCACCAGGCCGATGCCGGCGCGGAAGGCGGCGTCGCTGATGGATTCCAGCGGCTGGCCATCGATCAGGATGTCGCCGTGCTGCGGCCGGTAGAAGCGCAGCAGCAGCGATAGCAGGGTGGACTTGCCGCTGCCGGTGTGGCCGACGATGCCGACGAAGCCGCCGGCTGGTATCTCCAGGCTCAGCTCGTGCAGCACCGGGTGTCCCGGCTGATAGCCGAAAGTCAGCTGGCGGAAGCTGACCGCGCCTTGCCCTATGCCGCCGTTGGCGGTGGGCGGCGTCGCAATCGGCTCGTTCAGCAGGTGGCTGACCCGGCTGGCCGCCACCACCGCCTGCTGCAGCTGGCCAAACTGCAGCGTGATCTGGATCAGCGGTTCCACCACGCGGCCGATATAGCCGACGAAGGCATACAGCACGCCGATTTCCACGCCGCCCAGGTCGCGCGCGCCGTAGCTGTAAATCACGGCGATCAAGAGCAGCACATTGAGCAGGTCCAGCGCCGGACGCAGCAGCCAGGCGTTGGCGGACAGCTCGCGCAGCCGCGCCTGGTAATAGCGCTGGTTGGTGTCGTCGAAGCGGCCTATGAAGCGGCCTTCGGCATTGCTGGCCTGCAGCACGGCGATGCCGGCAATCGACTCCGCCATCTGGGCGTTGATGTCGCTGCGCAGCGCGCGCGCGCGTGCCACCGACGGCGCGCTGAGCCGCTGGTACAGCCAGACGATGGCGAAAGTGGCCGGGAACAGCAGCAGCGTCACCAGCATCAGCCGCCAATCCAGCCAGGCCATGGCCGCCAGCGCGCCCAGCACCACGATGCTGCTGTTGAGGATGACGAACAGCGCCTGCACATACAGCGCCTTGACCGATTCGGTGTCGTTGGTGACGCGGCTGACCAGCTGGCCGGTGATGGCCTTGTCGAAGAAGGCCATCGGCAGCCGCATCACATGGCCGTACACCTGTTCGCGCAGCCGCAGCACCGAGCGCATGGCCACGCCGGCCAGCCGCACCAGTTGCCGGTAGCGCAGCACGGCGGCGGTGACGCCCAGCAGCAGGCTGCCGGCCAGTAGGCCGGCCAGGGCGCTCCACTCCAGCCGGTGCGGCAGCAGGTAGCTGTCGATGAACACCTTGCCCAACAGCGGCGCGGCGGCTTCCAGCAGGGCGGCGAGCAGCAGCCACAGCGCGCCGCGCCACAGGTGGCGGCGGTCCGGGCGGGCCGCATCGGCCAGCAGCGCGATGGCCTCGCGGGTTTGCGGGCGGGAGACGTCAGATTTCATCGAGGCTGGCCTCCAGTTGTTGATAGCGCCATTGACTGGCGTACCAGCCGTCGCGTTGCAATAGTTGTTCGTGGCTGCCCTGCTCGGCGATATGGCCGTGGTGCAGCGCGATGATGTGGTCGGCGTCGGCCACGGCGGACAGGCGGTGGCTGACGATGATGACGCTGCGGCCGCGCCGGGCCTCGCGCAGGTGTTGCAGAATCTGGGTTTCGGTTTGGGTGTCCACGGCGGAGAGGGCGTCGTCCAGCAGCAATAGCGGCGCGTCGGCCAGCAAGGCGCGGGCGATGGCCAGCCGCTGGCGCTGGCCGCCGGACAAGGCCACGCCTTTCTCGCCTACCGGAGTTTGATAGCCCTGCGGCAGGCGCAGGATGTCTTCGTGCACCGCAGCCAGCCGCGCCACGCGTTCGATCTCCTCCTGGCTGGCTTCCGGCCGCGCCAGCGCGATGTTTTCCGCCACGCTGGCGGAGAACAGGAAGGCCTCCTGCGGCACCCAACTGATGCCGCCGCGCAGTGTGTGCAAGGTGTAATCGGCGATGTCGCTGCCATTCCAGCGGATGGCCCCGTGCTGCAGCGGGTATTGCCGCAGCAGCAGCTTCAGCAGCGTGGATTTGCCGCTGCCGGTCGGGCCGACCACCCCCAGCGTGCGGCCTTGCGGCAGCGCCACGCTGACCTGGCTCAGCGCGGCGGCGGCGTCGGCAGCGTAGTGGAAGGTAATCTGCTCGAAACTGAGCGCGCCGGGCGTCAGAGCGGCGCGGGTGCCGTTGTCCGCCACATCGATCTGGGCGTCCAGCGTCGGTTGCAGCCGCTGCCAGGCGGCGGAGCCGCGCTGCAGCAGCGACAGCACCCAGCCGGCGGCGAACATCGGCCAGATCAGCTGCACCAGATACATATTGAAGCTGGTGAGCGCGCCTATGGTCAACTGGCCATGCCATACCAGATAGCCGCCCACCGCCAGCGCGATGGCGGTGGCGGAAACCAGCGAAACGCCGACTGCAGGTTCAAACGCCGCTTCCCAGCGCTGCGCCTCGAAGCTGCTGTCGGATGCCGCCGCCGCCAAACGCGATAGCTCGGCATCGTTGCGCGCTTCCAGCCCTAGCGCGCGCAGCGTGCGCACGCCGGTCAGCGTTTCCTGCACATGGTCGTTGAGCTTGCCGAAGCGGTGCAGCGCCTCGCCCCACTCGCGGTGGATATGGTCGGAGATGCGGGCGAAGGCCCAGGCCATGAACGGAAACGGCAACAGCGCGGCCAGCGCCAGCCGCCAGTCCACCCCCAGCGTCATCATGCCCAGCACCAGCACCAGGGACAGCGCGCCGTCGAAACCGGCCAGCATGGCTTCGCCCGCGGCCATTTCCACCGAGTCTATGTCGTTGGTGGCGCGCGCCATCAAATCGCCGGTGCGCTGGTGCTGGAAGAAGGCCGGCCCCTGGCGCGACAGCTGCTTGTAGAGCCGGGTGCGCAACTCCACGCCCAACTGGTAGGAGGCGGAGAACAACTGCAGCCGCCAGCCCACGCGCAAAAAGTAAATGACCAGGCCCATGCCGAGCAGCCAGGCCAGTTGCCCGAGCAGAGCGTCGCCCGCCAGTTGGCGCGCCACCAGCCCGTCCACGATATGGCCGACTTGGCGCGGGATCATGACAGTCAGCACCGCCACCGTCGCCAGCATCAGCGCCGCCAGGATGTAGGAGCGCCAGTGGCGCGTGACAAAGCTGAATAACAGGCGGGACAGGGTCATGGACGGGCCGGGCTAAGTGGAGGAGTGGTCCATTCTATGGTAAGGCCATTGTCATTGCTACCTTCTATCAATGAAGGTAGATGCCCTGGCGCGGCGGCGGCGGCGCCTGCAGCGGCAAACCCTGCATCTCGCGCAGCGATGCTTCTATGGTGTGGCACAAGGTCGCCAGCGGCAGGTCGTTGCCTTCGGTGCCGAACGGCTCTTCCAGTTCTTCGGCAATCTGTTCCAGCGCGAAATAGGTGTAAGCGATGAAGACCGCGATCGGCGGCGTCAGCCAGCCTATGCTGGTCACCAGCCCGGCCGGCAGCAACAGGCAATAAATGGTGATGGTGCGGTTCAGCAGCACGCGGTAGGTGAAGGGCATCGGGGTGGAAGCGATGCGCTCGCAGCCGCCCAGGATTTCCGACAGCGTGTTCAGATTGCGGTCCAAGGCGTGCCATTGCAGCTCGCTGAGCTGGCCGGCGCGCTGCAGACGCTGCGCTTCGCGGCCCAGCCAGACCAGGATCAGGGCTGGGCGGAAACGCCCGGCCAGCACTTTTTCCAGGGCGTCCGCCGGCAACAACCGGCGCAGCTGCGCCTCCGCGTCCAGACCGCGCAATTGCGCCTTCAGCGCGTAGGCAAAGGCGCACACGCCGTCGATGAAGCGGCTGCTGTCGTCGTTGTCTCCCAGCGCTGCCAGCATCTGCCGCGTCAGCGAGCGGCTGGCGATCAGCAGCGCGCCCCATAGTTTGCGGGCTTCCCAGAAGCGGTCGTAGCTGACGGAGTTGCGAAAGCCCAGAAAAATGGCCAGCGACACGCCCAACAGCGTAAAAGTGGGGATGCTCAGCGAAGAGTCGCGCAGGCTTTGCAGCCACCAGTGACGCAGGCCGGCGGCGACCAGCCCCACTGCCAACACCATCAGTAGCCGCGGCCAGATGCGCGGCAGCACCGAGCCATGCCAGACGAACAGCAGGCGGAACCAGGAGGGGATATGGCGAACGATCATGGAGGCGAAATGCTTGTCATAAAGACTGAATGTTACACAAATGTATGCCGCCTTATTGTATCCATTTGGCTTGCCGGTTTATCACCAGGCGTCGGCAGCAAGGCCGCAGCTTGGTGATTTCATTATATGCCAAATAAATTTAGCGTGTGTTTTCCAGCATTTTTTAGAATTGATTTTCCTGTTTTGGCGAGTGAAGTGTAAAATAGCGGTTACAAAGTTTGATTGGTTCGGACAGATATAGTCTGCCGCGTTATCCACAAAGCAAAGGTTCATCGTGAACAACGACGGGTGTAGTCGATCCTTCATCGACACGTCGCTTTGCGGGATTCGCGCAGTCTGATTCTTCTACTGCCGCATCCTGCAAGCCAGGGTGTGGCGTCATTGGCCCTCGGGCCTCCGCTCTCTCCTCTTTTGCCTTCGGGCAGCGCCGGCCGGCCTTGGGCCCGCCGCATCGCATCCGCCAGTTCCTATTGAGCCTGAGCTGCCGGCAAGCGCCGCTATTGCGGCTGCCTGTCAGCTTCTTCCCTTGATCCGCTACACGGAGATTTCGATGTCTGAAGAACCAGAACCTCGACCGTGCCGGCCGGAGCCCTTGTCCCGCTGACCTAGGTCTTGGCGGGCGGTGGCAGTCCCGTCGGCATGACCCGGAAATGGGCGCGGCCTAGTCACGTCTGTCTCTCCCCCTTTTGAATTTTCCGTTGCTATACGGAGGAAAGCTTGCGTCCATCGTTGGCCGGCGCGTGTTTTTTCTGGAGGCAGGGAGATGTGCGTCCGGATGAAATGCATCGGCGCGCATGGGAGGGAAAGTCGCAAGATTTCAGCCGCATTCCAAAAGCCGGGTACGTTCATTCTGTAAGCGTTTCTGCTGTCGCTGTGTTGGATAGGTATCTGATTTAACAAAACTTGTCTGAGGGCGGTGGCGCAGTTTTTGATGAAACGCCAAAATAATCATTTAACATGAAAATTGTTAAAACTGAAAATTGGCTTTTGCGCGAATTTCCGGCGACTATTCTGATCGGGGCGCATCTGCAATTTGGAAAGGCAACGCCAAATGAACCAAGCAAGCAAAATCTACATGACTGACGCGCAAGGCATGCGCTGGGTAAACGCCGATTACGTGAAGGAAGTAGCGGACGATATCGCCGACTTCGGCGGCAACCACGCGATCGATGGCAATGATCTGGACATGAAGCGCGACAGCATCTGGCGCATCTTCCGCGTGCGCGCCATGTGGCTGCTCATCCTGACGGCCTTTGGCATTTTGACCAGCAGCATCATTGCCGGTCAGACCGAACTGCTGGACCAAGCCATCATTCTGGCGGCCTTCCTGCCGGCCATCGTGGACATGGGCGGCAACTCCGCCAGCCAGGTCGCCACGCTGGTCATCCGCTCCATCGCGCTGCAAGACTTGAAGGTCCGCGCCAAAGATGTGTTCCTGGTGTTGAAAAAGGAAATCGTGATTGCCTGCATGCTGGCCGCCGTTGTCGCGGTTGCCGAGGTGGTGATGGCCCATTTCACCAAGTCCCCGGGCGGCGACATCCTGCTGGTGGTGGGCGTATCCATGTTCGCCTGCACCCTGACCGGTTCGATTATTGGCGCCGTCCTGCCGTTTGTCGCTAAACGGTTCGGCGCCGATCCGGTCACCCTGTCCTCGCCCATGCTCACCAGCATTTGCGACTTTGTCGGCGTGCTGATCTACCTGGGCTTCGCCATGGTGATTCTGGGCGGCAATCTGGTGTAAGCGTTTATCGTGGGCAGGTTTGGCATCTGCCGCGCAAAGAGAAAGGCCGTCCCATCGTGGACGGCCTTTTTGCGTCGCGCGGCTATGCGCTCAATCCCATTCCAGCGCGCCTTTTTTCCATTCGTAGACGAAGCCTATGGTCAGGAAAGCCAGGAATACCGCCATCGCGCCCAAGCCAAACAGGCCCAGCTCGTCTTTCAGCGTCACCGCCCACGGAATCATGAAGGCTACTTCCAGATCGAACAGGATGAACAAAATGGCCACCAGGTAGTAGCGCACGTCGAAGCGTCTACGCGCGTCGCCAAAGGCCTCAAAGCCGCACTCGTAGGGCGACAGCTTTTCCGGGTCTGGCCGGTTGGGACCCAGCAAGCGGCCCGCCAGCATAGGCAGCACCCCCATCAGCAGACCCACCACGATGAACAGCAGGATGGGGAAGTAGTTTTCCAGCATGGCTATCGATTCCTGTTGCGATGACTAAACAGGGATAGACCGCGGCAGGCCGCCAAGTGCCTGCGCCAAGGGTAAAAGTTTGGTAAAAGCCGCTTGGCATGAGCCGGCTGTTATAAAGGCCAGTTTGGGTCGGGGTGAACGGTCCTATCATGAACTATTCCGCATCGGGGTGTTGTCCACCAGCGCGCAGCATGATGTTTCATCCCGCCGTCGCGCCATTCAGAACCGCCAGGCGTACTCTCGCCACTGCTACCAGGCTTCCGGTTGCATCCAAATGGAATATCAGGCTGTGCGCAGATGGGCGCGAGCCGCCGCTGGCGGGTTCTTGACCTTTCCTTGCTTGGAGGCAATATGAAAACCACCCGTATCGATTTGGCCAAGCCCGGCCAGAGCGCGCCGCTGGTATTGAAGCCGGCGCAGTTGCGCAGCAATGCGCAGGCCTTGTTTGAGCAGCTGGACAAGGATCCTCACGCATCTCAGGATTTCATCCATAACCCGGCCGGCGTGCTGACGCAGAAAGTCACCCAAAAGCCGCTGCCGCAACAGCAGATCACCGACGTCAACCGCGTACTGTTTGCCATGCTGGCCAACGATGGCTTCCGCCAATGGATGGATGATTACGAATCGGCTCCCGGCGGCAAGCCGGTGACCCAGGCGCAGTTCAGCCAGGACTTTGCCAAGGCGGTGCTCAAGTTTGGCGACTCCGACCTGATCCGCGCGCTGTTTCAGTTAGCGGGGGATGGCTTCGGCCTGCCGGGTTTTGGCAATTCGGCGGAACAGCTGCTAATCGGCCCGGAAAAGTCGGTGGTCACTCCCGCCGCCACGCCGTCCACCTCGGACCAGACGCTCAAGTCCAGCCAGAACTTCAACGGTTTTGCCACCGGCATGCAGTTTGGCTTTGGCGGCGTGGTGGATGCTGCCGTGCTGCGCGCGGTGATCAGCCAACTGGTGACCGAGGCCAAGCAGTTGCAGGCTTCCGGCCAGCTCAGCGTGTAGCCGGTCCGTTCCTTGTCGGGCATGGCGCGCCTGGCGCGGCGTCATGCCCAGGAGAAGTCAGATGAGCGCAGTTCAAGCCAGCCCCGGCATTTTTCGCGGGGCGAAGACGCTGTCCATCATGCCCACCTACACCTGTCCCGCCGCCTGCGAGCACTGCGCGTCGATGAGCAGCCCGCAGGCCAGGGAAAACCTGTCGCTGGAAGTCATGTTGTCGGCGATAGACCAGGCCAAGGCGCTGGGCTTCTACAACGTGGTGTTCACCGGCGGCGAAGCCACGCTACGCTGGAAAGACCTGCTGACGGCGATACGCCATGCCGCTGCGCTGGATTTCCCGGTGCGGCTGGTGACCAATGCCCACTGGGCGGTCAACCGCCGCGCGGCGGAACGCCGGCTGGACGCCTTGCTGGCAGCCGGGCTGACTGAGATCAACTACAGCACCGGCGACGAACATGTGCGCTTTGTGCCGCTGGAGCGGGTGATAGAAGCCTGTCTGGCGGCAGCGCGGCGTGGCTTCAAGGCCTGGGTGATGGTGGAGCTGCGCGCTGCGCGCCGGGTGGGCGGCAGCGCCATCACCGAGCATCCGCGCATTGCCGCGCTGGCGGCGGAAGAACGCGAGCGCATAGAAATTCTGGAAAGTCCGTGGATGCCGCTGGACCCGTCGCAGCTGGAGGATTATCCCCGCGGCGTGGCGGCGGATAGCCATACCCTCAAGGCCTATATGGCGTGCAACAACGTGCTGCAAACCTATACCGTGCAGGCCGACGGCCGGGTGGGCGCCTGCTGCGGCATCGGCATGCGGCAGATTCCCGAGTTGAATGTCACCACGGTGGCGCAGCCGGACTTTTTGGCGCGGGCGGTGGAAGACGCGGAGGGAGACTTCCTGAAGCTGTGGATACATTACCAGGGGCCGGAACAGATCCTGGCCTGGGCAGCCGCCATCAATCCGTCCATCCAGTGGGAAGGCATGTACGCCCACCGCTGCCAGGCCTGCGCCAGGCTGTACCGCGACGAAACCATCCGCCGGGTGGTGCGGGAGCATTACGACGAAATGCTGACCCAGGTGCTGCAGGCGGCCTGGCTGGACGAGCGCTACGTGCCGCAAGCCTCGCGGCTGATGCGGGAGAAGCGCATGGCGCCCGCTCAGCCGGCCTGAAACCGCCATAACAAAGGCCATCCGCATGGGGATGGCCTGAGTTGATGTTGTCGCGCAGTGGCGCTGGCAATCTGGCGTCGCAGCCGCTTGCCGTCTCGCAGAGTGACCGTTGCCGGAGTCCTGGCCGGAAGAGCGGTCTGGTGGGGTGCTGCGGATGGCGGTGGGGCGCGGCGCAACCAATCAAGATAAGGGATCGGAAGGTTCGCCTGGATTTGCCGCTAACTGTCTCTCCGTGGTGAGATGATCGGGCCTGCTGTGCTTTATATCGGTCTTTTATAGCTGGCCTAAATAGCTGTTTTCGTTATTTTTTGTTACGGCTGGTACGGTTCTTGTATGGCGTCGGGCCGCCGGAGTCGACTGGATCAAACCGGCCAAGGGCCTGCCACACTGCCGGTCTGGCCGTGGCGGCCGCCGCGCCGCCGGTTTCGGCAACGCCGCCGACCTGCTGGCCCGCGTGATAAGACACGCCGTTGTTCCAATAGGAGGCGGCGTTTTTACGCGTTAGCGGCGGATGCGCGTTTGTTGCAGCGGTTTGGCCGCGCATTCGCCGATGAAGTGCCAACGCAGATAATCCGCGCTGTCTGCCAGATTGGACACCCGCCACGGGCGGTAGCCGGCGGCGCAAACCCCCACCGTGGCGTTGCCCAGGCGCGGCGCGGGCAGCCCCACCAGCATGGCGGCCCGTTGCCGGGCATCCGGGATGGTGGCTTCGCCGCGCCAGTGGCGGCAGTTTGCGCAGTCGTTATGCTTGGCCGCCAGCCGCTCGGCCTGCGAGCGCGGCAGGTGCGCGTCAAATTCCAGAATCGCCGCCCGTTCTTCAAATGCCTCCACGTCGTCGGCGTAGGCGTGCTTGCGGTGATGGACATAAAGATGGGCATCCAGCGCCGCAATCAACTCCGCCGCCGGAACGCCCTCTTCAAGCTGGCGGCCCAGCGTTTGCAGCCAGGCGGCGCGGTCATCGTCGCGCCAGCGCTCCAGCCGGCAGATGCGGTCCACCCGTTGCAGCAAACAGTCGGGCAGGAGTGAACGGGTTCGTTGCGGATTCTGGCGCCGCAAAGTGGTTGAGGTCATCTCGCCTTTCCTGTTCCGTCCACCCGGTCATGGTGGGTGTAAGGCTGCTTAAGATTAGAAGGCAGCATGCCTGCGCGGCGGGAAGCGGCTAAGGCGACAAAGTTCAGCAACGTAGGTTGAGAGGGTGGTGTTGCAGATAAGAGGATGTATGAATGCGGGCAGTAAAAAACCGCAGGGCCTGTGCCGTGCGGTTGTTTGCTGCGCGTAATGTTTTGTGTTGCTTACAGCACGCGGGTAAGCAGGGTCAGCGATTCGCCCATGCGTTTGTCCAGCGGCTCCAGCAGTTCCTTGATGCGGCTGGATGGCAGGCGGACATCGTCGCCCAGGCAAGCGAGCAAGTCGATCACCGATTGCAAACCCAACTGGCCGTGGGCGAGGTGGCAGATGGACTCCACCACAGCCTGCTCGATGTCATGGCACAAATGCGCCACGCGCGCGGCTGGCTCTCTGGCTTTGGCTTGATCCTTGCCGGCCAGTTGCTCTTGCAAGGCGGCAAAGGCTTCGTGCAGCCGGGTCATGGCCAACAGGCTGGGCGGATGGGTGGGGACTTGATTGTGCAGCAGCCAACGGCTGCGGGCGGGGTGACGGTTTTTCAGGGAAACAGCAAGGTGAGACGAACTGCGGGTGATGCTAGGCATGGCAAAACCCTCCTTAGGTTGTTTCGCCTGCCGCTCGTCGCCAAACGAGGGTGGCAGGCGCATGGCAGGGTTGGCGAACCGGACCTAAGGAACCGGCATACCCGGAGGTATCCCCACCAAGGCCCGCCATGGATTGCGCGTAGCAATGGTGTGTGTGGACAAGCCGCAGTCAACGCTGCGTCAGTCCGCCTTAGGTAACAGGTCGCCAAACCTGATGCCGCTATTGAACGGCACGGATGGGATTATCCGGCTGGAAGGCTTGCTAGGCAAGGGAATAGGGTGGAAAACCGGCTGTATTTTGAAGCAGTAAGTAGAATCCGATGCGCGGATGATGGTTTTCAATACCGGGGCTGTTCGGCGGCAGGCTTGAAGGGAAGCGGGTGCGTCGCAAACGTGCCAGCTGTTTACGGGCGTTGCACTGAGTTGGCGTATCCGATTGTTAAACCGAACCGACTTGCCCCTATCCCATCAGCGCAAGCCGACTCCGAAGCCCTTTCCAAGGTTTTAAGCCGCCTCCTGTTTGAGCGGGGCGACGTTAGCGCCCCGCGAGTTTGGCGGCGCCTTGGAAAGGGCTTTGGAGGCGGGGTTTCGCAGCGCTGTTGGGTCGCCTTTTCTTTCGTCCATTTCTTTTGGCGAAGCAAAAGAAATGGACCCGTCCAGCCGGGCGGTACCGGCACTTAAACATCTGTCCGCGGAGCGGACACAAAGCCGATCAACATTTCGTGGTAAGTATGGTGCTTCGTGTGGCTCAGCCAACCTATGGCCTTTGAGGGGATTGGGGATGTCGCAAACGTGTTTGCGTTTTGCCAGAGTCTCTATCGAAAAGATTTGTTAAGCCATTGTTATTGTTTTTTTTTGTGATGTGTAAAATGTGTCTATACGCAAAAATATACACATTCTGAAATGGCAGCTTTCGGCCCAAAGCGGAAGTATTCACTAGGCGAAACCAGACACTCTGGAACGGACGTGAGGGGCCACCGGAGCGGCGACGCCGCGAAGGGAGTCCGCAAGTGCAGCTTGTGGGCGGTTCCTCTCGACGGCTTGTTTGGCATCAGTAACTCTTAAGTTTAGGGGTTCCGAATGCCGCAAACCCTGTGTAATCAGGATATATCGATGAGTGCTTGTAACCGAACATCTTTTCCAATCGCGAGCGAATTTCCGCTTTTGCGTTACTTGATATCTTGAACGTATAAAGAGCTCCAGACTGAACTCCGCCCGCAGCGGGTTCAAAAACGTGCGGCCTGAGCGCAAGGCAGCTTGCTTTTCGCCCTTCCTCTATCGTCCAGCAGCCATCATGAAAATCTGGTGATTTTGGAAATTGGAATCTTCCTTTGCCGTTTGGACGTATTGACGCGGGAACTCCACCAAAGATAAAGCCGCCGTTCTGTGCAAATATGCGCGAATCTAGCACTGACGGCTTCCATGCGAACACGGATGTCGTCCATTCCTTCGGGTCGATTGGGTTTTGATGGTCGGGTTTCCACGGTCGGCTGAGGTCGTCTTCCCAACCACGATATTCGCTGCGCTCGTTAATAAGCCTATTTGTTACATCAATGGCAAAGAGGCGTGCGTCCTTGTCTTCGAATACGACTTGGCCGTTGCTCCACTTTTCCTCAACAGCAAACCATGCCCCAACCCATGCATTGAAGGTTATGTCGATAAGGCGGGTTGGCGCTCCATAGTGTTGAAGCATCGCGAGCTGGCGAAGAACGGATAGTCTGCCGTGTTGCGATGGGTTGTGGAGCCCCCAACGATGTAACTCGGTGAGAATGTTTAATTCTTCTCTCGCCAAGCTATCTTCTTTCTCTGTCCGGCCGGAAGTTAGGCAAAGACGTCGGTACAGAGAGCTATGGAGCGACCAATCTGAATCAATTTGGCCCCGCCATGCGAATTCAATGTTGTTTGCGACCGCCTTTTCCATCACCCCTTCAATGGTGTCAACTAGCTCAGAGAAGGACCCGATTACGGTTTCGAATGGCTGCCAAAAATTTGCTGCACTCATGTGTATGCCCAACTGTTTTTCAGGCACATAAAGGTCCGGGTTATTTCCAAGAACACGGACACGATTGAGCCTAGCCCAAGATTTTGAATGACATTGAGATTATCCCATTTGGGTCTCCTTATCAATCATACGAACAGGGTCAATGGCTGCTATCAAGTGTTTTCTTTAGGGCCGCTTCTGGCCGTTAGCTGTCGATTGTAAATCGCAGTTTCCTCCTCGCCCAGCCAGGCACACACCTAAAATCCTCCCGAAACCGTGGATTGGACCCTAAGTCCTTGTCCTGCAATGGCTTTTAATCCACGGTTTGTCCACCACCCCGCCCCCCGATTCCGTGGATGCGCCAGAAATCTCAATAAAATCAATGCCATGAAGGGAAGGGCGAATCCACCATTTCCACCACATCGGACGGCAAACCCGTGGATGAATTTTTAAGCAGCGCTCCGAAACCGTGGATCGCCCCTGTCTTCCTTTTTCACTGCTTTCCTTCTCTATCTCTTTGTTTTTTATAAAAGAAGAAGAGAAGAAGAGGGGCGGAGTCATAAAACGAGGATGTGGAAGAATCGGGGCAAACCGTGGAAGTGGGAGGCGAAACCGTGGATTTCAGAGGGCAAACCGTGGATGGGTTGTTCTAAACAATCAATGACTTAGGGGTGTTAAAGGGGTCAATCCACGGAATTTTTTCACATCCTCCCACACCCAATGGCGCGGAAAGCTGCTTCTTGAAAATGAGGCGGGTGCAATAGATAACAAAAAACCGCAGGGCTTGTGCCGTGCGGTTGTTTGCTGTGCTTGATGTCTTGTGGTGCCGGGGTCTCTATCGAAATATACGTCTAAGCTACTGTTTTTATTTTAATTTCTCTGTTGTGATAAATTGGCATATACACAAAAATATACACGTAGTCTTTCGTTGAAATTACGAGGAGCTATCGCTTGTCGCCGATAAACAACATTTTTTGAATTTTCTACCGCTGCCGCATGGACATGGATCATTACGCCCTGTCTTCTTAGGGCGTACTACTTTTTCGAGCTTTGCTAATGCAGTAGTTGCTTGCTCACCAATACTCATATTTTTCGTCAAAAAATCCATATCTTTCGATGGGGACCAAGGATACTTCAACGAAACCGCAAATTGTACATTGCATTCTGGATCTACTGATATGCCAAACCAAATTTTAGCATGCTGTACATATTTGCGTTTTTCACAGTGGTGCTCGAGTGTTTCTAAGGCTTCATGCGTCAACTTAGGATTACAGTGGAAACAAATGCCATAATTAGTGTTTGAGATAGTGAAGTCATGTCGTTTCCCGTCATATTGAGCCTTCCTCATAATGGCGTGCAGACCACGGTGCACGTGGCGACTGGAATCTTCGTTCATAGAAAGTAGAGAGAAACCAAGCTCTAATGCGGCAGGGGATGCACTCTTTTCAATCTGAGAAATCAGCCGCTCATAAAGCGTGCCTGCCATCCGTGTCAAAATTCCTGCAGGGGTCCGTGCACCAACACGGCCATCTCGGCGTACCATCATGGCCGTGTCAAGATCGGTTGCAATGGAGTCTTCGAGTATGACCATCCCATACTTTGGATCAAGCCATAGATTACGGCGCAAATGAAAGGCTAGTGCTGTTAGTTCGTGGCTTAGCGAAACTTGTTCAATGACTGCTAGCCGCATGCGAATATAACTTAGTAGTCGAAGTGGGGTGCATAACATTTCAGTCATTGTGTCAAGTAGGAAAACATCCATCACAAGTGGAGGTAGAATGGTGTTCGTAGCTTGATACTTTAGATACTCATGTACCTGAAATGCTAGAGCAGGATAGTGCTCTGCGACCACATTGAATATATAAACTTCTGTGATGGTATATGGCAGATTGATTTCTGCTCCTTCTTCATCCTCTAAGTGACAATTGCCGTGAATGATGGCATTGGCACACTCCCACCCTTGGTCGTAAGATTTTTGAATTGCGGCTGCAAAGTCTTTCTTGAGTTGGCCGTCGTTCCCCTTTCGCGCCTCTAACGTCAATTTCTTTGACTTGGCTTGTACGATGATGATGCGGTCACCAAATACAACGAGTACATCAACCTCTCCGACTCTGTCCTTACCCTGATACAAATTGACATTCTTTTTGACGTTTGTGTTTCCGAAAACCATAGCCAGCCTTTTGGCGGAATATTGTTCCGTGAATGCCCCACGATGCTCCATTGCCGTAGCCCTATAATCATCATCATTCCACATCCAATAAAATGGGGACTCATATAATGCTTCATAGATAGCGTAATGCTGGAAAAGTAATACTGTCCCTTGACCAGTTGGAAGCAATGGTGTTGCTGCCACGTAGTTGAAGTCACCGATATCCTTGAACTGGCTATTGTCACCTGAAAATGTAAAGGTCTCGAGGAATGCTTGAATGATAGATATTTCTATACCACATTTGTAAGCGATCTCATCAGGAGAAAATTCGAATGCGGGAAGCCAGGATTTGGGAAAGGACCCCGCGGCTTTGGCTTGCGCGAACATTTGAGTTGATTTCTCATCCATAAGCAGACATATCGCGTGAGCGATAGCTTGTGCTTGGTCGATAGAAAACGCCTTATTCTTTATCAACCACTCATCATCGCCTCTATATTTTTCGGGCAATAGGTCTCGGTATTGAAAGCTGTATGCGGACTCGGGGCCATAGAATATGGGCTCACGCATCACTTTCCCCTGCCAAATTTCATGGGTGCCTGTACCGGCTAAGACGCTGTCGTGCAAGGTGGCATGCATCGGGCTGAACAGGGAGTGATGGAGTTCCTCCATCAACTCATAGGTGCGTGTCACATAAGCATTTAATTTATCGTCTGATGGTTGGGTAAGATCAAGTGGTTGCCGCACCATTAGACCTATCAGCGTAGTCACTTCCGTTCTAATGAGTCGGTCGTGGTTGAATAACTTCGACATGTCGATCGGTTCCAGTTGCTTGCTATAGAACACGGTGTTATCGAATAGACAGATTTGTGCGATTGCATGTACGAACCCTGGCTCTGCTGTTAGCGTCACCAAGTCGGCGATTACTTCAGCCTCGGGTCGATTATTCAATTTCATGAGCTGCACCTCCCTTTATGCAATTGCTGGTCCAGTGATATGTCGATTGATTCAAATCATATGATGAGAGACTTTTATCTGTGCATCTATTTCCTACGTATGTAGCAAAAACCACTGCCAACGCTGCCAACACTGCCAACTCGTCTGTAAGTTGCTGATTGATATGAATTTAGTTGTTGGCAGTGGCGGCTAAAGCACTGCCAACAGGAGGGGGCAAACTGCCAACTGGGCGGGCTGGGGTGGATTCACTGCCAATTGACTGCCAACTCACTGCCAACAGATAAATCTATATAAATCAGTCTATTGGATAGGTGTTGGCAGTTTTGGCAGTGAGTTTGGCCTCACGTGAGAAATTTTCCGCTTACTCTTCCGCTTCGCCGTCGTGCGGATGCAACGGTGATCGTTACCTCTGTAGCAAGCGTGAGTCTTCGCAGACACTTGTGAATAGGGGCGCGCGTGAGCAGATAGGGGCCGGGGGAAGGCATCTTGAGTGCCGATGGCGATGCCAACATTCCAATCCTGTCGGGGAGGAGAGGGGCTTCGGAAATGGACAACAAAAAACCGCAGGGCTTGTGCCGTGCGGTTGTTTGCTGCGTTTGATGTCTTGTGGTGCCCAGAGTCGGACTCGAACCGACACGCCTTGCGGCGGGGGATTTTGAATCCCCTGCGTCTACCAATTTCGCCATCCGGGCGACATCTGCGAGAGACCGAATCTTAACCTTCGCCGCTGCGCTTGTAAATAGTTGCGGCTTAGTCTTTTTTCAGTTTCAGCGCGTAGTCGTACAGTTGCTTGCGGTTGGCGCCGCTGATCTGGGCCGCCAGCGTGGCGGCTTGCTTGGTGGGCAGGTCGGCGGCCAGGATTTGCAGCACGCGCATGGCTTCTGCCGGCGGGGCGTCGTTATCGGCGGCTACGGCCGGAGCGGCGTCGATGATCAGGGCGATTTCGCCGCGCTGCTGGTTGCTGTCGGCCTTCACCCACTCCAGCAGTTCCGCCGCCGGCAGCGCGTGGAAGGTTTCAAAGGTTTTGGTCAGTTCGCGCGCCATCATCACGCGGCGTTCGCCGCCCAGTTCCGCCACGATGTCTTCCAGCGCGTCCACAATGCGGTGCGGCGCTTCGTAGCAGACGGTGAGGTGGGGGGCGGACAGCCATTGCTGCAGCGTTTTGCGGCGTTCGCCGCTCTTGGGCGGCAAAAAGCCGTGGAACAGGAAGGTGGCGGCGGTGAAGCCGCTGGCGGACAGCGCGGCGATGACGGCGCTGGCGCCGGGCAGCGGCCGCACCGGGTGGCCGGCGGCGCGCACGGCTTCCACCAGCCGCGCGCCGGGGTCGGACACGGCCGGGGTGCCGGCGTCGGATGCCTGGACCACAATCTGCCCTTCGCCCAGCCAGCGCACCACTTGTTCCGCCATGCCGCGCTCGTTGTGTTCGCGCAGGCTGACCAGCCGTTTGGCGCGGATGCCATAGGCAGACAGCAGCTGGCCGGTGACGCGGGTGTCTTCGGCGCAGACCACGTCGGCGGCTTCAAACGCCGCCAGCGCGCGCGCGCTGATGTCGGCCAGATTTCCAATGGGCGTGGCCACCACATATAATGTCCCGCTACAGAAACTATCCCTGGCGGCATCGATCAGGTGGGCGAACGAGTTATGCAAAGACTGACTCCGCTGTTATTGGTGAGCTTGGCGCTGACGTGGTTGACGCCCGCGCTGGCGCAAACCCCAGACTATATCATCCAAAGCAACGGCGCGCCGATGCGCGCGCTGCAGCAAGCGCCCGGCCAAACGCCGCGGCTGGCCCCCGCGCCGGCGCAGACGGCGCCTGCCGCGGCAGCCTTGCCCAGCCCTGCGCCGGCAGCCAGCGCGCCGGCCTTCCGGCCGGCGAGCGGGCGGCCCAAGATCAAGATAGGGCTGATCCTGCCTAACGAATCGGCAGCGCTGGGCGAGGCGGCGGCCGTGGTGCGCAGCGGCGTGGAGGCGGCGGCCCAGGTGGACCAAAACGCCGAGCTGGTCAGCGTGGACGCCACTACGGACAATGTGGTGCAGCGTTATCGCGCGGCGGTGGCGGACGGGGTCAATGTGGTGATCGGCCCGCTGTCGCGCGGCGCCATCGCCCAGCTGGCGCCGTCGGTGACGGTGCCGACCCTCGCGCTGAATTCCATCGACCGCGACGCCGCGGCCAATGCCAAGCTGTTTTCCTTGTCGCTGATCGTGGAGGGCGAGGCGCGCCAGCTGGCGCAGCTGATGCGCGATGACGGCCGCGCCAACCCCTTGCTGGTGGTGGGCGGCGACGCCTTGTCGCAGCGCCTGGCCAAGGCTTTTGCCGATGAATGGCGCCGGCTGAACGGCAAGGACGTGCTGCGGCAGCCGTATGATCCCAACAACCTGCCGGCGCTGCTGCAGGCCAGCGGCCAGGCCGATTCCCTGGCCTTGGCGCTGGACGCCGCCCAGGCCGGCAAGCTGAAGGCGGCGCTGACGCCGGACCTGCCGGTGTACGGCACCTCGCAGCTGAATGCCGGCGGCAGTCAGCCGGAGCTGGCCGGCGTGCGCTTCATCGACATGCCGTGGTTTTTGATGCCGGATCATCCGGCGGTGAAGCGTTATCCGCGGCCGACGACGCCGCTGACCACGCAGACGGAGCGGCTGTACGCGCTGGGCATCGACGCCTACCGTCTGGCGGTGCTGATGGCGGGCAGCCGTCCCGGCGCGTCGGTGAAGCTGGACGGCGTCACCGGCGATTTGAAGCTGGGACGCGACCGGGTGTTTGAGCGCCAGCTGCCGGTCGGCGTGATGGGCGGCAACGCGCTGCAATGAACCAAGCCGGGCGCGATGCCGAAGACCGCGCGCTGGCGCTGTTGCAACAGCGCGGCTTGAGACTGGTGGCGCGCAACTGGCATTGCCGCGGCGGGGAGATCGATCTGATCATGCGCGATGGCGACGCGCTGGTGTTTGTAGAGGTGCGCCATCGCGGCGGCGGGCGCTTCGGCAGCGCCGCCGACAGCATCACCCAGGCCAAGCAGCGGAAACTGATGCTGGCCGCGGAAGTCTATCTAGCCAGCCACAATATTCATGCGCCCTGCCGCTTCGACGCGGTGGTCAGCGTGGGCGGGGAACCGCCGCAGTGGCTGAAGAACGTATTTACGCAGTATTAGTTGAGAAAAGGGGATTCCCCAATGGATCTGATTGACCGGGTCAACGGCCATTTTCTGGAAAGCATCGCCGCCAAGCAGGAGGCGATGGAGCTGCTGTCGCCGGGCGTGGCCGCGGCGGCCGAGCTGATGGTGGCCTGCCTGATGAACGAGGGCAAGATTCTGGCCTGCGGCAATGGCGGTTCCGCCGCCGACGCCCAGCACTTCGCCGCGGAGATGGTGGGCCGCTTCGAGAAGGAGCGGCCGGGCCTGGCGGCGATTTCGCTGGCCACCGATACTTCGGCCTTGACCGCCATCGGCAACGATTACGATTTCGACATGGTGTTTTCCAAGCAGGTGCGCGCCCTGGGCCACACCAACGACCTGCTGCTGGCCATTTCGACATCCGGCAATTCCGCCAATGTGATCGAGGCCATCTACGCCGCGCACGAGCGCGGCATGAGCGTGATCGCGCTGACCGGCAAGGATGGCGGCAAGGTGACGGAAATCCTGTCGCCGGAAGATATACACCTGAACGTGCCGTCGCTGCGCACCTGCCGGATCCAGGAAGTGCATATCCTGCTGATCCACGCGCTATGCGACGCCATTGACTGCATGCTGCTTGGGGGAGAGTAAATGAAACAAACCGTATTCGCATTGCTGCTGGCGGCTGGCCTGGCCAGCAGCTTGAGCGGCTGCGTCGGCCTGGTGGCGGGCGCGGCTGCCGGCGGCGTGCTGGTGGCGGCAGACCGCCGCACCAGCGGCGCTTATGTGGACGACCAGGGCATCGAGCTGAAGTCCGGCGAGCAGATCGCCAGCCGTCTGCCGTCCGCCCACGTCAACCGCAACAGCTTCAACCGCGCGGTGCTGCTGACCGGCGAGGTGCCCACCGAAGAAGCGCGCCAGCAGGCGGAGCTGATCGTGCGCGGCATTCCCAATGTGCGCCGCGTCTACAACTACCTGACGGTGGGGCCGGTTTCCGGCTTCTCCGAGCGCAGCAACGACACCTGGATCACCAGCAAGGTGCGCACCCGCCTGCTGGATGGCAAGGGCTACAACCCCAATGACGTGAAAGTGGTGACCGAGCGCGGCGTGGTCTACATGCTGGGCCTGGTGACGCAGGCCGAAGGCCAGATCGCGGCCAAGGTGGTCAGCGAAACCGCCGGCGTGCAGAAGGTGGTGACCTTGTTTGAATACATTCAGGACGTGACGCCGGCCAAGTAAGGCGGGCAATCGAAAAACAAGCGGCCAGCAGGCCGCTTGTTTTTTGGGCGGGATCAGGCGATGTCGGTCTGCGGCAACAGCAGGTCGGCGCACAGCACATGCATGCACTCGTCGATTTCTATCGCCATCGACATTGTCACGCAGGAGCGCGGATCGGTCATCGACAGATACGGCTCGCTCATATACAGCACGCCGGGCTGGTCCACCGCGTGCTGGAAATAGCTGCGGCGCGACCACACCGCGCCGGTGGTGTCGGACAGCGGCGCGTAGCGCGGATCGGCGGCGCTGCCGGCCTGGCGGTTGTTCAGGTTGCGGCCGATTTGCCGCCCCTCGCTGTTCAGCAGGAAGCAGCGGATCACGTCCGGCAGGCTCAGCATGGGCTTGGCCGCCAGGTCGAACGGCGTGCCTTGCATCAGCGAGATGGCGCTCTGCACGAAGCATTGCCGCGCCAGCTCGATCTGGCGGCGGGTGAGTTTGCGCTTGAGCAGCGCATGCGCCATCAGCTCGTCCCAGCGTTCGTCCAGCTTGGGGGTGATGATGTCGTCGCCATCGGGCCGCTCCGCCGGATGGGCCACAAAATAACCCTGGATCAGGTCGCAGCCGGAGTCCATGGCCACCAGCACGTCGCGCTCGGTTTCGATGCCTTCCAGCACCACCAATGCACCGATTTCGTGCATCAAGCGCACCAGGCGCGCCAACAGGCTGCGGCTGCGCGGCTGGTGGATGGCGTTGCGCATCAGCTGGCGGTCGAACTTCACCATCGCCGGCTCCAGCTGGCACACCCGCTCCAGATTGGAGTGGCCGACGCCGAAATCGTCGATGGCGATCATGAAGCCGTTGTTCTTCAGCAGGTGCACGCCTTCCAGCAGCGCCTCGTCCACCTCCAGCACATGCTCCAGCACTTCCAACACCACTTGGTGCGGCTCCAGTCCTGCCTGGCGGATGTTGTTGACCAGCGCCATCGCCCGGTCGGGACGCGACAGCGAGGCGGCGTCGATGTTCAGGAATAGCCAGCGCGGGTGTTCGGACTCCAGCTTGAGGAAGCGCTGGATGTGGGCCAGGCTGACGGCGACGTCCAGCTGATGCCGCTGCTCGGGGGATATGGCGGTGTAAAAGGCTTCGGCGGGCGTGAGCGCGTCCTTGCCTTGCTCGGCTCGCAGCAACGCCTCCACGCCTATGCTGCGTCGATGCGCCAGGCTGTAGACGGGCTGGAAATGGCTGCCGATTTTCAGGCCGGCGTGCTCGAAAGCTGTCATCGCGATGCGGTCTCCCTGTCAGCGGGTTCTTATTTGACCCGTCCCGCCTTACAAGCAAGCGGCATTCCAGTTTAGTGCATGGACATGAAAATAAAAAACGGGCCTCACGGCCCGTCGTCAACGAGTGTTAAGCGCGACTGGAACGCAACAGCGTCCGCGCGCCTCGTTTAGTCCTGCTGAATGCCGGCCACCAGCCAGCGTCCGCCAGTGCTGCCATCCTTGATGTAATGCCAGATTTCGCTGAACGGTACGACCGGCGCGCCCACTTCCTCGCTCACCTGGCCGGAGAAGCGCACGCTGGCGATGTAGCGGCCGCCTTCGACGGCGGCATCCGCCAGCTGGCAGTCAAGCTGCGAGAAGTCCGCCACGCCGCTGTTGCTGGAGATGTCGCCAATCAGGGCGTTGAACAGGTCCGGCGTCATGTACTTGCGCACTTCTTCCATGCTGTCCGGGGTGTTCAGGCTTTGCAGGTGCAGGAAGGTGGCCTTGGCCTGGCGCAGGAAGTTCGGCGTTTCGGTGCCGTCGGGCAGGCGCGTCTGCGGCGCGCTGCTCGGCGCAGGGGCGCCGCCGCCGAAGCTGTTGCCGCCGTTCATGCCGGAGCCGATTTTCGGAATCGGATCGAAGCCGCGCGGCTGTTCGGCCATGCCTTGCGGCATGCCGGCCGGTTGCGGCGCATTTGCGCCCGGCGCACCGGCCTTGCGGCGGAAGAACATGAAGCCGCCTACCAGCAGCAAGCCCAGCAGCGCCAGCATGCCCCATGGCATGCCGCTATCCTTTTGCTGTTGCGCCGGCGCGGCGTTGCCTGCGGCGTCCTGAGGCGCCGCTTGCTGATTGGCGTGCTGCTTGTCGCTGCCGGCGGAGCCCAGCATGTAGCCGGCGGCCGCGCCTGCCGCGCCTGCGGCCAGCGCGGTGCCGATGCCCGGACCGCTCTTCTGCGGTTGAGCCTGTGCCGGGGCGGCGGCCGGAGCCGGCACGCCGGCGGACTGCGGCGCCTGGGCCGGCGTGCTCGGTTGATAGGTGCGGGTGGGCGTGGAGCGCTGCATGCCTGCGCTCTTGCCCTTGCCCAGGCGCGCGGCCTCGGCAAACGGTGTTGCCAACACGGAAACCATGGTGAAGGCGAGTACGATCGTCTTCGCGCGAGTGGTCATTTTCTTTGTCCTGAGTGGTTTAGTTGCCCGGGTAAGACCGGGAAGATGCAATTTAGTTTTGGTTTTCTTGCAGAATTTCAAGCACCGTCGCCTTGTTCGCAACGATGCCGAAGCGGACATTGTAGCAATACAGCATCACGCCGTAGATGCGTTGCGGATCGTCCTGATAGGCCGGGCGCGGATCTTGGGCCAGCACTTGCTCCACCAGCGTCGCGAAGCCGGCCGGCGGTTCAAGCTCAGTCAATTGGCGCAGGGCGGCGTCGCTCCATTCTACCTGCAGCAGCGGCGGCGGGCCGTCTACAAAGCCGCCTGCCGCATCGGGGCGCGACTCGACGAAGGGAATGTACGGCTTGATGTCCAGCACCGGCGTGCCGTCCAGCAGGTCGGCTCCGGCCAGTTGCAGCGACACGCCGCCTTCGGTCGTGACCGAAACCAGCTCCACCAGTGATAGCCCCAGCGGGTTGGGGCGGTGGGTGGAGCGGCTGGCGAACACGCCTACCTTGGCGTTGCCGCCCAGCCGCGGCGGCCGCACCAGCGGCTGCCAGCCGCGTTCCAGCGTCTGGTGAAATACAAAGCTGATCCAGACATGCGAGAAAGCCTCCAGCCCGCGCACGCAGTCTGGATGGTTGTAAGGCGGCAGCAGCTGCAGTGTGACGCCGGCAGCCGTCGCTAGCGAGGGCTGGCGCGGGATGCCGAATTTTTCCCGATACGGTGAGTGGATCACGCCTATCGGTTCAAAGGTGTAGTTCATGCCGCGATTGTAGCATTCCGTCTAGGCATGAACCCCGTCGTCGTCCGTCGGATGTCGCCCGCTTGCCGGCTCAGGCGGCGGCGCCGACAAAATGCTTGTTGTAGCGCGCATTCAGCCGGCTCATCGGTAGCAGCATGAAGAAGTCGGCGCAGTTGAAGTCCGGGTCCCAGGCCGGTTCGCCGCAGACATGGGCGCCGGCGCGCAGATAGCCCTTGATCAGCGGCGGCAGCGGCACCGGGGCGCTGTCGTCGACGACGCGGTCCAGCTGCAGCGGCAGATACGGGAACACGCGCCATTCCGGCGGTGACAGATACTGGCCTTCCAGCTGGCGATAGAGGCTGACCGCCTGATGGCCGCCATCGGTCAGCGACACGCTGGCGCAGCCGGCCAGATAGGCGCCGTTCTGGCTGGCGACGTAATCGGCCAGGCCGGACCACAAAAGGGCGATCACCGCGCCGGAGCGGAAGTCACGGTGCACGCAGGAGCGGCCCACTTCGATCAGGTTGTCGCGCAGGTGGGACAGGCGGGAGAGGTCGAATTCATGTTCGGAATACAGGCTGGGCGCGCGGCGGGCAGCGGTAGGGGAGAGCATGCGGTAGGTGCCCACCACCATGCCGGTATTGTGGTCTTCTACGATCAGGTGGTCGCACAGCTCGTCGTATTCGTCGCAGTCTATGCCCAGATCGCGGGAGGCCAGTTCGGCGCCCATTTCGCCGGCAAACACTTCGAAGCGCAGCTTCTGCGCGCGGCGAATGTCTTCGGCGCTCTGCGCCAGGCGGACCGCCAGTCGCGGTTTGCTTCTGCTTGCAAGTTGTTCATTTAGCAGCATGTTTTGCCCCTCGTCGTGATGAGCTTATGCTAGGTGTCGAGTTTGACAATGCGATGTCCAAAACATGACCTTGTGGTGACCGTGGCTTGACGATACGGTGACGGGCGCGGGTTTATTGAAATCAAAGACTTATCAGTCAAACGGAATTGGCGTAAAATAGGCCGTTTTTCCGCTTGATTTGCTCTTTCGCCATGATTTATCCGACAAGCTACGACGTGATAGTGGTGGGCGGCGGCCACGCCGGCACCGAGGCCGCGCTGGCCGCAGCGCGCATGGGCTGCAATACGCTCCTTCTGACGCACAACATCGAGACCCTGGGGCAGATGTCGTGCAATCCGTCGATCGGCGGCATCGGCAAAGGCCATCTGGTGAAAGAGGTGGACGCGCTGGGCGGCGCCATGGCGCTGGCCACCGACATCGGCGGCATCCAGTTCCGCACGCTGAACGCGTCCAAAGGCCCGGCGGTGCGCGCCACGCGCGCCCAGGCCGACCGCATCCTGTACAAGGCCGCCATCCGCGAGATGCTGGAGAACCAGCCCAATCTGACGCTGTTCCAGCAGCCAGTGGATGATCTGCTGATCGAAGGCGACCGCGTCGCCGGCGCCATCACCGCCATCGGCATCACTTTCCGCGCCAAGACCGTGGTGCTGACCGCCGGCACCTTCCTGTCCGGCAAAATTCACGTCGGCATGGAAAACTACACCGGCGGCCGCGCCGGCGACCAGGCGGCGTCCACGCTGGGCGCGCGCCTGCGCGAGCTGGACCTGCCGGTGGGCCGGCTCAAAACCGGCACGCCGCCGCGCATCGACGGCCGCAGCGTGGATTTCAGCGTGATGGAAGAGCAGCCGGGCGACACGCCGGAGCCGGTGTTCTCCTACCGCGGCAAGCGCGAGATGCACCCGAAGCAGCTGCCATGCTGGATCACCCACACCAACGAGCGCACCCACGACATCATCCGCAGCGGCTTCGACCGCAGCCCGATGTTCACCGGCGTGATCGAAGGCGTCGGCCCGCGCTACTGCCCGTCGATCGAGGACAAGATCAACCGCTTCGCCGACAAGGACAGCCATCAGGTGTTCCTGGAGCCGGAAGGCCTGACCACGCACGAGTTCTACCCCAACGGGATTTCCACCAGCCTGCCGTTCGACATCCAGCTGGCCGCCGTGCGCTCGATCCGCGGCATGGAAAACGCTCACATCCTGCGTCCCGGCTACGCCATCGAATACGATTACTTCGACCCGCGCGGCCTGAAGGCCTCGTTGGAAACCAAGGCCATCCAGGGCCTGTTCTTCGCCGGCCAGATCAACGGCACCACCGGCTATGAAGAAGCCGCCGCGCAAGGCCTGCTGGCCGGCCTCAACGCCGGCCTGTCCGCCCGCGAGCAGGACGCCTGGTGCCCGCGCCGCGACGAGGCCTATCTGGGCGTGCTGGTGGACGACCTGATCACCAAGGGCGTGTCCGAGCCGTACCGCATGTTCACCAGCCGCGCCGAATTCCGCCTCCAATTGCGGGAAGACAACGCCGACCTGCGCCTGACCGAGATGGGCCGCAAGCTGGGCGTGGTGGGCGATGAGCAGTGGGACGCTTTCTGCCGCAAGCGCGACGCGGTGGAAGCCGAGAAGGCGCGCCTCGCCGCCACCTGGGTGCATCCGGCCAAGCTGCAGGACCCGGCCGCCTTGGAAAAGGTGCTGGGCAAGCAGATCGAACGCGAATACACGCTGCAGGACCTGCTGAAGCGCCCGAATGTGCCGTACCGCGAGCTGATGACGGTGCCGGAAGCCGCCGCCGGCGCGCCGGAACTGGCCGACGAGGTTGCCGAGCAGGTGGAAATTCAGGTCAAATACCAGGGATACATCAATCGCCAGAACGAAGAGCTGGCGCGCCGCGATAATCTGGAAGACATCCGTCTGCCGGGCGACATCGATTATGGCCTGGTCAAGGGCTTGTCCAAGGAAGTGCAGCAGAAGCTGAACCAGCAGCGTCCGGAGACGCTGGGCCAGGCTTCCCGCATCCAGGGCATCACCCCGGCCGCCATCGCCCTGCTGATGGTGCACCTGAAGCGTGGCTTCACCGACGCGAAGACCGCATGACACAACATATTGCCGAATTGAAACAGGGCTTGGCGCAACTGGCGCTGGAGCTGACCGAACCGCAACTGGACCTGCTGGAGCGCTACCTGGCGCTCTTGGTCAAGTGGAACCAGACTTACAATCTCACCGCCATCCGCCAGGAAGAGCGCATGGTCAGCTATCATCTGTTGGACAGCCTGAGCCTGGTGCCGCATCTGCAAGGCGGCAGCCGCATGCTGGACGTGGGCTCCGGCGGCGGCATGCCGGGCATCCCCACCGCCATCGCGCGGCCGGACCTGCAGGTGGTGCTGCTGGATTCGAATCACAAGAAAACCACCTTCCTGCGCCAGGTGGTGCTGGAGCTGGGCCTGCCGAATGTGCAGGTGATGACCGACCGGGTGGAGGCGTACCAGCCGGAGCAGAAGTTCGATCGCATCACCAGCCGCGCGTTCTCGGAGCTGTCCGAGTTCGTCAAGCTGACCCGCCACTTGATGGCCGAAGGCGGCCAGTATGTGGCGATGAAGGGCGTGTATCCGTATGAGGAAATCGCCTTGCTGCCGCAAGGCGTGGCGGTTTCGGAGGTGCTGCCGGTAACGGTGCCGGGGCTGGACGCCGAACGCCATCTGGTGAGGATGGTGCTGCAATGAATCCACGCGTGATCGCGGTGGCCAACCAGAAGGGCGGGGTGGGCAAGACCACCACCGTCGTCAATCTGGCGGCCGGTTTGGCCGAGCTGGGCCGGCGGGTGCTGATCGTCGATCTGGACCCGCAGGGCAATGCCACGATGGGCAGCGGCATCGCCAAGCAGTCGCTGGAGAAATCCGGCTACGACGTGCTGCTGGGCGAGGCCACCATCGAGGAGGCGCGGCAGGACGCCAAGGCCGGCGGTTTCCATGTGTTGCCGGCCAACCGCAATCTCGGCGGCGCCGAACTGGAGCTGGTCAACGAACTGGCCCGCGAAGCGCGGCTGAAGAACGCGTTGGCCGAGGTGGCCGGCCAGTACGATTACGTGCTGATCGACTGCCCGCCGTCGCTGAACCTGCTGACGCTGAACGGCCTGGTGGCCGCCGACAGCGTGCTGATCCCCATGGTTTGCGAGTACTACGCGCTGGAAGGCTTGTCCGATCTGGTGGCCACCCTGCGCAAGGTTCGCACCGCGGTCAATCCCAAGATCGAGATCATGGGTTTGCTGCGCACCATGTTCGACGCCCGCAACAACTTGTCGCAGCAGGTATCGGAACAGCTGGCGCGCCACTTCGGCGACAAGGTGTTCCAGACCGTCATCCCGCGCAATGTGCGCCTGGCCGAGGCCCCCAGCCACGGCCTGCCGGGTTTGTCGTATGACCGCAATTCCCGCGGCGCGCAAGCCTATCTGGCGTTGTCGCAGGAACTGGTTGAACGACTCGAACCCGCCACCGCAACTCCCACCGTCTGACACTATGGCCAAACTCAAAGGATTGGGGCGCGGACTCGACGCGCTCCTGTCCACCGTTGATACGGTGGACGACAGACTTTCCACGCTTCCGATAGACAGTATTCGCCCCGGCAAGTACCAGCCCCGCAGTTTCATGGATGAAGCGGCGCTGGACGAGCTGGCGGCCTCCATTCGCGTGCAGGGCATTATCCAGCCGCTGATCGTGCGCGAGCTGGGCCTGGGCGACTACGAACTGATCGCCGGCGAGCGCCGCTGGCGCGCGTCGCGCAAGGCCGGCCTGACCGAGGTGCCGGTGGTGATCAAGAGCGTGCCGGACGAGGCCGCGCTGGCGATGGCGTTGATCGAGAACATCCAGCGCCAGGAACTGGACCCGATCGAAGAGGCGCAGGGCATCAAGCGCCTGATCGACGAATTCGGCCTGACCCACGAAGCCGCCGCCGACGCCGTCGGCCGCTCGCGCAGCGCGGTGTCTAATCTGCTGCGCCTGTTGGTGCTGCCGCAGCCGCTGCAGCAGATGATGCACGAGGGCAAGCTGGAGATGGGCCACGCCCGCGCGCTGTTGTCCCTGCCCACGGTTTCCCAGCTGGAGCTGGCGAACGAGGTGGTGCGCAAGGGCATGTCGGTGCGCGAGGTGGAGCGCCGGGTGCAGCAGCGTGTTGCGCAAAAAGAGACAGTTTCTCCGCAGCAAAAGCACGTCGATCCAGATGTTTCCAGGCTGGAGGAGCAGGTTTCGGACGCCATCGGCGCCCGGGTCAGCATTCGTCATGCCAACGGCGGCAACGGCAAGCTGATCATAGAATATGCCAGCCTGGACGAACTCGATTCGCTATTGGCCAAGCTGCAAAAAAATCCTCAAAAATGAGCTTGTTGCAGCGCAAAAAACACTATTGCGCAAAGTTGACGCAACGCAAATGCGAAGCCTATAATCCAGCGGTTTTTTTGCACTGGCGATCATGGTCTATCAGGAAGTGAAGCGGGTGCTGCGATTACAAGCCAGCCTGGCCGGTCTGGCTGTAGTCGTTTCGCTACTCCTCAGTGGCGGCAATGTGGCCGTCGCCGTGTCCGCGGTGTTGGGCGGACTGGCGGTGCTCGGGCCGGCGCTGGTTTATGCCAGGATTGCTTATGCCAAACGTCATGTGCCGCCCGCGGCCTTGATCAAAGCGCATTTCCTGGCCGAGGCGGTGAAGTTTTGCCTGACCGTACTGATAAGTGCTGCGGTTTTGGCCAGTTTCAAGGATTTGTCCGTGGCCGGTTTTCTCGGTGGGTTCATTGCCGCCACCTCCGGCTACGGTTTCGGGCTTCTAATCAAAAATTGAGAAAAGAGCGATGGCAAGCAACGCAACCGATTACATCAAGCACCACCTTACCTTCTGGAACTCGGATCCGTCAGCCGGCTTCTGGAGCCTGCACGTTGACACCTTCTCCATCTCGCTGCTGCTGGGCTTCATCTTCGTAGGCGTGTTCGCCATGGTGGCGCGCCGCGCCAGCATCGAGGCGCCGGGCCGTCTGCAGCTGTTCGTCGAAATGATCATCGAGCTGGTGCAAACCCAGGTCAAGGAAGTGTTTCATGGCCAGAGCAAGGTTATCGCCCCGCTGGCGCTGACCATTTTCTGCTGGGTGTTCCTGATGAACTTCATGGACTTGTTCCCGGTGGATCTGTTCCCGATGGCCGCGCAGTGGATCGGTTACACCTTCTTCGGCCTGGAGCCGCACCATGTGTATTTCCGCGTGGTGCCGTCCGCTGACGTGAACGCCACTTTCGCCATGTCGCTGTCCGTGATGATCCTGATCATCGGCTTCTCCATCAAGGCCAAGGGTCTGGGCGGCTGGGGCAAGGAGCTCTTGACCGCGCCGTTCCATAGTTCCAATCCGATCGGCGCCATCATCCTGGCCCCGCTGAACTTCGTGTTCCAGCTGGTGGAACTGGCGGCCAAGCCGATTTCGCTGTCTCTTCGTTTGTTCGGCAACCTGTACGCCGGCGAACTGATCTTCATCCTGATCGCGCTGCTGCCCTGGGGCTTGCAGTGGGTGCTGGGCGCGCCGTGGGCGATTTTCCACATCCTGATCATCACCCTGCAGGCTTTCGTGTTCATGATGCTGACCATCGTGTACCTGAGCCTGGCAGTGGAAGCGCACTGATTTACCTGTAGATTCACCATACTTTTTTACCAACCATCCTTGCTTTAAGTCTTAGGAGATACACAATGGAAGCACTCGTTTCTCAGATCCAGTCGATGACCGCTATCGCTGCAGCCCTGATCATTGGTCTGGGCGCTCTGGGCACCGCTATCGGTTTCGCCATTCTGGGTGGCAAGTTCCTCGAGTCCTCCGCTCGTCAGCCGGAAATGATCCCGGTTCTGCAAACCAAGCTGTTCATCATCGCCGGTCTGCTTGACGCGATCTCCATGATTGGTGTTGGTGTTGCCATGCTGTTCACCTTCAACAACCCGTTCCTGTCCGCTGCCCTGGCTATCGTTAAGGCTGCTCACTAATCCGTTTTCTACGGATCGGTAAACGGTTGTTGTAGTCATACTCTGGAGGAAAACAAGCGTGGAATTCAACGTAACACTACTGGGCCAGGCGATCACGTTCGCCATCCTGGTATGGTTCACCATGAAGTTTGTTTGGCCTCCGCTTACCAACATGATGGATGAGCGGGCCAAGCGCATTGCTGATGGCTTGGCCGCTGCGGAACGTGGCAAGCAGGATCTGGAAGCGGCTGAAAAGCGCGTAGCGGACGAAATCCGCAAGGCGAAGCAGCAGGCGACCGAGATCGTGGTTGCCGCCGAAAAGCGTGCCAGCCAGATCGTGGACGAAGCCAAAGACGCGGCACGCACTGAAAGTGCGCGCATCGTGGCTGACGCCAAGGCTGAAATCGACCAGGAAGTGCTGCGCGTGAAGGAAACTTTGCGCACTCAAGTAGCCGACCTGGCCGTTGCCGGCGCCGAGAAGATCCTGCGCAAGGAGATCGACGCCGCTAAGCACGCCGACCTGCTTGCCTCCATCAAAGCGGAGTTTTAATTAACTCATGGCAGAACTCATTACCGTCGCAAGGCCCTACGCCGAAGCGGTATACAGCCTCGCCACGGAACAGGGCACCCTCGGCCAATGGTCGGAAGCGCTGTCGTGGCTGGCTGCCATGGTGAATAACCCGGATCTGGTGCAAGTCATTACCAATCCGAAACATACCGCACAAGAGGTTGAGGCGCTGATGCTGGATGTGCTCGGCGGCCGTGGCAACGAAGAAGTAAAACGCTTCATCGCCGCGCTGATCGAGAACGCCCGTTTGACGCTGCTGCCGGAAATCGCCGCGCAGTTTGAACTGCTGAAGGCGCAATCGGAAGACATCGTGGACGCCCTGGTGGAGTCCGCTTTTGTCATGTCCGATGACCAGAAAGCCGAACTGACCACCACGCTTTCCAAGAAGTACGGCAAAACCGTGCGTCTTGATGTGCGTGAGAACGCCGATCTGATTGGCGGCGTTCGCGTGTCGGTGGGCGACGATGTCATCGACGCTTCCGTGCGCGGCAAACTGCAAGCCATGGCAGCAAGCCTCAAGAATTAGGAGAGATCATGCAGTTGAACCCCTCTGAAATCAGCGATCTGATCAAGGCCAAGATCCAGAATCTGGCTGAAGGCGCTGAAGTTCGCACCAAGGGCACGGTTATCTCCGTGACCGACGGTATCGTCCGCATCCACGGCCTGGCCGATGTGATGCAGGGCGAAATGCTCGAATTCCCGGGCAACACCTTTGGCCTCGCCATGAACCTGGAGCGCGACTCTGTCGGCGCCGTGGTGCTGGGCGAGTACGAGCACATCTCCGAAGGCGACGAAGTCAAGTGCACCGGTCGCATTCTGGAAGTGCCGGTTGGCCCGGAGCTGGTTGGCCGCGTGGTGAACGCGCTGGGTCAGCCGATCGACGGCAAGGGTCCGATCAACGCCAAGCTGTCCTCCCCGATCGAAAAGATCGCCCCGGGCGTAATCGCCCGTAAGTCGGTATCGCAACCGATGCAAACCGGCCTGAAGTCCATCGACTCCATGGTTCCGGTTGGCCGCGGCCAGCGTGAGCTGATCATTGGCGACCGTCAGACCGGCAAGACCGCCGTGGCGCTGGACGCCATCATCAACCAGAAGGGCAATGGCGTCATCTGCATCTACGTAGCCGTAGGTCAGAAGGCTTCCTCGATCGCCAACGTGGTACGCAAGCTGGAAGAGCACGGCGCGATGGGTCACACCATCATCGTGGCCGCCACCGCTTCCGAAGCCGCCGCGCTGCAATTCATCGCCCCGTACGCTGGTTGCACCATGGGCGAATACTTCCGCGACATCGGCGAAGACGCGCTGATCGTATACGACGACCTGTCCAAGCAAGCCGTCGCTTACCGTCAGATCTCGCTGCTGCTGCGCCGTCCGCCGGGCCGCGAAGCTTACCCGGGCGACGTATTCTATCTGCACTCCCGTCTGTTGGAGCGCGCTGCGCGCATCAACGAAGAGGAAGTGGAAAAGCTGACTGGCGGCACCGTAAAGGGCAAGACCGGTTCGCTGACCGCTCTGCCTATCATCGAAACCCAGGCCGGCGACGTTTCCGCGTTCGTGCCGACCAACGTGATTTCGATTACCGACGGCCAGATCTTCCTGGAAACCGACTTGTTCAACGCAGGTATCCGTCCGGCCATCAACGCCGGTATCTCGGTATCGCGCGTGGGCGGCGCCGCTCAGACCAAGGTCATCAAGAAGCTCGGCGGCGGTATCCGTCTGGCGCTGGCTCAGTACCGCGAGCTGGCTGCGTTCGCGCAGTTCGCTTCCGACCTGGACGAAGCCACCCGCAAGCAGCTGTCCCACGGTGAAGTCGTGACCGAACTGATGAAGCAGAAGCAGTTCGCCACCCTGTCCACCGCGGAAATGGCGCTGACCCTGTGGGCCGTGAACAAGGGCAGCTACGAAGACGTTCCGGTGAAGAAGGCTCTGGCTTTCGAAGCCGAATTCCTGGCCTACGTGCGTGCCAACCACGCCGAAGTGCTGCAGGCTGTGAACGCTTCCGGTGATCTGTCTGCCGACAACGAGAAGGTACTGGCCAAGGCGATGGAATCGTTCAAGGCTGGCTACAGCTTCAACTGAGCCTTAGCCTCACGTCGTAGCTAGAGAAAGGTTCAGGATATGGCAGTCGGTAAAGAGATTCTCACCAAGATCCGCAGCGTGCAAAACACGCAGAAGATCACCCGCGCTATGCAGATGGTGTCGACCTCGAAGATGCGCAAGACGCAAGAGCGTATGCGCGCTGCCCGTCCTTACGCCGAGAAGGTGCGCACGGTTATGGCGCACCTCGCTCAGGCGAACGCGGAACTTGGTCACCCGCTGCTTGCCCGTCGCGAGACGATCAAGCGCGCCGGCATCATCCTGGTTTCCTCCGACAAGGGCCTGTGCGGCGGCTTGAACGTGAACACGTTCAAGCGCTTCTTCGCCAAGGTCAAGGAACTGCAGGATCAGGGCGTCGAAGTCGACGTCTGCTGCCTGGGCCAAAAAGGCCTGGCGGCTGCCCAGCGCGCTCGTCTCAAGGTGGTGGCCAGCGCGATCCATCTCGGCGACGTGCCGAAGATGGAAAAACTGATTGGCCCGCTTACAGTTCTGTTCAGGCAGTACGCCGAAGGCGAACTGGACGCGGTCTACATCGTTTACTCCAGCTTCGTGAACACCATGAAGCAGGAGCCGGCACTTGAACAGCTGCTGCCGCTGACGCCGCACCATATGGTGGTGGAGCATTCGCACTCGTGGGATTACCTGTACGAGCCGGATGCGCCGACGCTGATGGAATTCCTGGTGCGTCGTTACCTGGAGTCGGTGGTGTATCAGGCTCTGGCCGAGAACATGGCTTCCGAGCAGGCCGCGCGGATGGTGGCGATGAAAGCCGCCACCGACAACGCGGGCAACACCATCAAGCAGCTGCGCCTGGTATACAACAAGGCGCGTCAGGCGGCGATTACGACCGAGCTGTCGGAAATCGTGGCAGGTGCCGCGGCGGTGTAACCGTCAACGGAACTGTAAAAGTTTATTTTTAGGAAGCGATAATGAGCCAAGGCAAAATCGTACAAATCATTGGCGCGGTGATCGACGTGGAATTTCCGCGCGACGCCATGCCGAAGGTTTATGATGCCCTGAAGCTGGTAGACGCCGACCTGACGCTCGAAGTTCAGCAACAGCTGGGCGACGGCGTGGTCCGTACCATTGCTATGGGTAGCTCCGACGGTCTGAAGCGTGGCATGCTGGTTGCCAGCACCGGCGCACCGATCTCGGTGCCGGTGGGCACCGCCACCCTCGGCCGCATCATGGACGTGTTGGGCAACCCGGTGGATGAAGCCGGTCCGGTTGCCACCGACAAGCGTCGTGCCATTCACCAGTCGGCTCCGAAGTTTGACGAGCTGTCTGCCGCCACCGACCTGCTGGAAACCGGCATCAAGGTGATCGACCTGCTGTGCCCGTTCGCCAAGGGCGGCAAAGTGGGTCTGTTCGGCGGCGCCGGTGTGGGCAAGACCGTGAACATGATGGAACTGATCAACAACATCGCCAAGGCGCACTCCGGTTTGTCCGTGTTCGCCGGCGTGGGTGAGCGCACTCGTGAAGGCAACGACTTCTATCACGAGATGAAGGACTCCAACGTGCTGGACAAGGTGGCGATGGTTTACGGTCAGATGAACGAGCCGCCGGGCAACCGTCTGCGCGTGGCCCTGACCGGCCTGACCATGGCCGAGCACTTCCGCGACGAGAAGGACGAAAACGGCAAGGGCCGCGACGTTCTCTTGTTCGTGGACAATATCTACCGCTACACCCTGGCCGGTACCGAAGTGTCCGCTCTGCTGGGCCGTATGCCGTCCGCGGTAGGTTACCAGCCGACGCTGGCCGAGGAAATGGGCCGTCTGCAAGAACGTATTACCTCGACCAAGGATGGTTCCATTACCTCCATCCAGGCCGTATACGTCCCTGCGGATGACTTGACCGACCCGTCCCCGGCGACCACCTTCGCCCACTTGGACGCTACCGTGGTACTGTCGCGCGATATCGCCTCGCTGGGTATCTACCCGGCGGTGGACCCGCTCGACTCCACTTCGCGCCAGCTGGATCCGCTGGTGGTTGGCGACGAGCACTACTCCGTTGCCCGCGGCGTGCAGTCCACTCTGCAGCGCTACAAGGAACTGCGCGACATCATCGCGATTCTGGGTATGGACGAACTGTCCGAGGAAGACAAACTGGTCGTGGCTCGCGCCCGTAAGATCCAGCGCTTCCTGTCCCAGCCGTTCCACGTGGCAGAAGTGTTTACCGGTTCCCCGGGCAAATACGTTCCGCTGCGCGAAACCATCAAGGGCTTCAAGGCCATTCTCGCTGGCGAATACGACCACCTGCCGGAACAAGCGTTCTACATGGTGGGTTCGATCGAAGAAGCTGCCGAGAAAGCCAAGACCCTTAACTAAGGAGAGGGCGGATGTCCAAGATGCGTGTGGAAGTGGTTAGCACCGAGCAACTCATCTTCTCCGGCGAGGCGGAATTTGTCGTCGCGCCGGCAACGGAAGGCGAGATCGGCGTCTACCCGCAACACGTGCCGCTCCTGACCCGTATCAAGCCCGGCGTGCTTCGTTTGAAGGTGCCGGGCAGCAAGGAAGAAGTACTGGTGGCGGTGTCCGGCGGCATGATGGAAGTGCAGCCGACCCTGATCACCGTGCTTGCCGATACGGCGATTCGCGGCGAGGATCTCGATGAGGCCCGCGCCAATGAGGCGAAACGCGCTGCCGAGGATGCCCTCAAGCACGCGACCGACGACATGAGCACGGCCAAGGCCCACGCCGCCCTGGCGGTGGCCATTGCCGAGCTCAAGACGCTGGATTACCTCAAGAAGCGCGCTCACTGATTGCGTGATATGTAATCGTGTATAGTGCTAGGCTGCCACGCAAGTGGCAGCCTTTTTCATTTTTCGCCGATCTGCAAAACGGCTTTTTAGCCACGAAACCCACAAAAAAACACGAAATGGCAGTGCTTCGGCGCATTGCCGCTTACGCTGGCCAGCGCGGGGCGCGGGGCGCGGGGCGCGGCTCGGGCGAATCGGCTGCGGCAAGCGTTGGTTTTCGTGTTTTTTCGTGGATTTCGTGGCCTGATATGGTTTTAGGATTTTTGATATGGATAGTTTGAGTATCGTCATCCTTGCCGCGGGCAAGGGCAAGCGCATGTACTCCTCCATGCCCAAGGTGCTGCACCCGATAGGCGGAGAACCGATGCTGGCGCGCGTGATCCGCACCGCGCGCGGCTTGAATCCTTCCCGCCTGGTGGTGGTGTACGGCCACGGCGGCGACCAAGTGCGCGCCCGCATTGGCGATGCCGACCTGGTCTGGGCTGAGCAGGCCGAGCAACTGGGCACCGGCCATGCGCTGAAAATGGCGCTGCCGCACTTGCCGGCAGACGGCAAGACCCTGGTGCTGTACGGCGATGTGCCCTTGACCAAGGCATCGACGCTGCAAAAGCTGGTGGATGCCGCAGGCCAAGGCATGGCGGTGCTGACCGACGTGCTGGCCGACGCCACCGGCTATGGCCGCATGCTGCGCGGCGCCGACGGCAAGCTGAAGGCCATCGTCGAACACAAGGATTGCACGCCGGAACAACTGGCCATTCGCGAGATCAATACCGGCATGATGGTGCTGCCGAACGCGCAACTGGCCGGCTGGCTGAACGCGCTGAAAAACGGCAACGCCCAGGGCGAATACTATCTGACCGATGTGCTGGAGCTGGCGGTGAAGGCCGGCGTGGCGGTGGAAAGCGCCAGCGTGGACGCCAGCTGGGAGGCGTCCGGCGTCAACAACAAGCTGCAACTGGCCGAACTGGAACGCATTCTGCAAACCAACCAGGCGCGCACGCTGCTGGAGGCCGGCGTGACGCTGGCCGATCCGGCGCGCATCGATATCCGCGGCGAACTCAAACATGGCATGGACGTCAGCATCGACGTCGGCTGTGTATTCGAAGGCGCGGTGGAGCTGGGCGACAACGTTGAAATCGGCGCCCACTGCGTGCTGAAGAATGTGCGCATCGCCGCAGGCAGCAAGATCGCCCCGTTCTCGCACCTGGAAGACGCGGTGGTCGGCGAGGCGTGCAAGATCGGCCCGTACGCCCGCCTGCGTCCGGGGGCCGACCTGGCCGCCCATGTTCACATCGGCAACTTTGTCGAAGTGAAGAAGAGCAAGATCGGCGAAGGCTCCAAGGTCAATCACCTGACTTATATCGGCGACGCCGAGATCGGCCGCAAGGTCAATGTCGGCGCCGGCTCGGTCACCTGCAACTACGACGGCGTCAACAAGTTCAAGACCATCATCGGCGACAACGTCTTCGTCGGCTCCGGCACGCTGATGGTGGCGCCGGTGGTGCTGGAGAAGGACTCGACCATAGGTGCCGGTTCCGTGATCAGCAAGAACACCCCGGCCGGCGAACTGACCGTGGCGCGCGCGCGCCAGGTGACCATTCCGGGTTGGAAGCGGCCAGAGAAGAAAAGCTGATAGCACTGAATAGCGCTGCTTTGAATTCGCGGCTGAAGCCGTTCCTACACCTCAATCTGTAGGAGCGGCTTCAGCCGCGAAGCTTTTGGCGCAGGGCATGCTCAAACCGCTCTACCGCTTCACGCCATCGCAAATGGCTCGGTGACGGTGCCCTGATGAAACACCATCTGCCAGCGGCCGTCGCGGCAACGCCAGATGGAGCTGCGCAGCGTATAGCGTGGCGCGCTGGGGGCGGGGTCGCGGACGGATTGGAAGGTAATCTGCGCCACGTCCTCTCCCAGCTGCCGGGCCTGGAAATCCTGGGCCTGAATCACTGGGCTGTCTTCGGTAGGAAGCCTTTTCAGCACCTCGTCTTTGCCGAAAGCGGCGCCCGATGCGCCGAACTCCAGAAAATCGTCGGCGATCAGGCGATCCAAAGCCGCCACATCGCGCCGCGTATCCGCCGTCAGCAGAGCCGCTTCATGCTCGATCAGTTGTTGATAAAGACGAGCCGTGGCTTCCATGGATGGCTTCCAATGTTGAATAAGTTGAATGGATGCAATACGTTAGCCTATCGGTATATTTGCGGTAAGCCACAGCCTTGCGTCGCTGATTTGGCGCTGCTATCATTGCAAAACTTTCGAATCGAAACTTGTGATGACTAAACGAAACACTCAGCAGCGCCGCCATGCCATTGCCGCCCTGGTGCAGGAGCGGGGCGAAGTCAGCGTGGAAGAGCTGACCCAACGTTTCTCCACTTCTGAAGTCACCATTCGCAAAGACCTGGCATTGCTGGAGACCGGCGGTTTGCTGCTGCGCCGTTACGGCGGAGCGGTGTCGCTACCCAGCGAGATGGTGGCGGAGCCGGATGTCGAACAGGTTTCGAAGCGAAAGCAAGCGATCGCCCGCGCCGCCGCCGAGCGGCTGCGCGACCACAACCGCGTGATCATAGACAGCGGCACCACCACCAGCGCGATGATTCCGCTGTTGGGCAACAAGCGCGGTCTGGTGGTGATGACCAACTCGCTGAACGTCGCCGGCGCTCTGCGCGAGCTGGAAAACGAGCCGATTCTGCTGATGACCGGCGGTACCTGGGACCCGCATTCGGAATCGTTCCAGGGCCAGGTGGCGGAGCAGGTGCTGCGCTCCTACGACTTCGACCAATTGTTCATCGGCGCCGACGGCATCGACCTGGAGCGCGGCACCACTACCTTCAACGAGCTGGTGGGCCTGTCGCGCGTGATGGCGGAAGTGGCGCGCGAAGTGATCGTGATGGTGGAGTCGGAAAAGATAGGCCGGCGCATCCCCAATCTGGAACTGCCCTGGGCCAGCGTGCATACGCTGGTGACCGACGACGGTTTGCCGCAGGCGGCCAGAGACCTCATTCAAGCGAAGGGCGTGACGCTGATTTGCGCGCCCACCGTTCAAGACAGTCCAAGGAGAAAGTAAATGTGTGGCATTGTTGGCGCCATCGCCCAGCGTAATATCGTTCCCATTCTGGTAGAAGGCCTGAAGCGCCTGGAATACCGCGGCTATGACTCGGCCGGCGTGGCCGTGCTGGCCGGCGATGAAATCCGCCGCGTGCGCCGCGTCGGCCGCGTCGCGGAAATGGAAAGCGCCGCCGCCGAGGACGGCCTGCAGGGCCAATTGGGCATCGGCCACACCCGCTGGGCCACCCATGGCGGCGTCACCGAATACAATGCCCACCCGCATATCTCCTTCGGCAAGATCGCCGTGGTGCACAATGGCATCATCGAGAACCACGAACAGCAGCGCCAGCGCCTGAAAGGCCTGGGCTACGCCTTCGAATCGCAAACCGACACCGAAGTGATCGCCCACTTGGTGCATCATTATTATCAGTCCGGCAGCAGCCTGTTCGACGCCGTGAAGCAAGCCACCCGCGAACTGACCGGCGCCTACGCCATCGGCGTGATCGCGCTGGACCGCCCGGACGAACTGGTGTGCGCGCGCATGGGTTGCCCGCTGCTGGTAGGCCTGGGCGAGGGCGAAAACTTCATCGCCTCCGACGTTTCCGCCATCCTGTCCGCCACCCGCCGCGTGATCTTCCTGGAAGAGGGCGACATCGGCCACCTCACCCGCGACGGCGTCAAGCTGATCGACAAGAATGATCAGCCCATCGAGCGCCCGGTGCATCTGTCCGACGTCTCACTGGCATCCCTGGAGCTGGGCCCGTACAGCCACTTCATGCAGAAGGAAATCCACGAGCAGCCGAAGGCGCTGTCCGACACCATCGAAGCGGTGCAGGACTACGGCTTCAACCCCGAGCTGTTCGGCGACGCCGCTGCCGGCATCCTGCCGCAGCTGGAAGGCGTGAAGATCCTGGCTTGCGGCACCAGCTACTACGCCGGCATGACCGCCAAGTACTGGATCGAAAGCATCGCCGGCATCACCTGCGATGTGGAAATCGCCAGCGAATACCGCTACCGCGACGCCTTCGCCCATCCCAAGCACCTGATCGTCACCATCTCCCAGTCCGGCGAAACGCTGGACACCATGGAGGCGCTGAAGTACGCCAAGGAGCTGGGCCACCAGTACGCGCTGTCCATCTGCAATGTGCGCGAATCGGCCATCCCGCGCGCCAGCGACCTGGTGTTCTACACCCGCGCCGGCGCCGAAATCGGCGTCGCCTCCACCAAGGCCTTCACCACCCAGCTGGTGGGCCTGTTCGCCCTGGCCGTGACGCTGGGCAAAACCCGCGGCCGCGTGTCGGCCGAGATGGAAGCGCAATACCTGGACGAGCTGCGCCACCTGCCGGGCAGCGTGCAGCATGCGTTGAACCTGGAACCGCAGATCAAGGCCTGGTCCGAACGCTTCGCCGCCAAGGACGACGCGCTATTCCTCGGCCGCGGCCTGCATTACCCCATCGCCCTGGAAGGCGCGCTGAAGCTGAAGGAAATCTCCTACATCCACGCCGAAGCCTATCCGGCTGGCGAACTGAAGCACGGCCCGCTGGCGCTGGTGGACGAGAACATGCCGGTGGTGGTGATCGCCCCCAATGACGCGCTGCTGGAAAAAGTGAAGTCGAACATGCAGGAAGTCCGCGCCCGCGGCGGCGAGCTGTTCGTATTCGCCGACGCCGACAGCCACTTCAGCGAATCCGACGGCGTGCACGTCATCCGCACCCCGCGCCATGTGGGCGTGCTCAGCCCCATTGTCCACACCATCCCGGTGCAGATGCTGGCCTACCACGTGGCGCTGTCGCGCGGCACGGATGTGGATAAGCCAAGAAATCTGGCAAAATCTGTGACAGTTGAATAATCTATATAAATAAAATTGATGATGATCGGAAAGAATAAAGTCTGTAACGAGGTAATGAAGTCTGTCACGACGATGACATGATTAGCTTGTTGCCAGTAGTACCAAACAAAGAGGCCCGGAAGGGCCTCTTTTCGTTTGAGATTGTTGGGTTTGATGATTCGCAAGGGAATGACCGAAGGGGCCGTTCGTCGGCCAAAGCTGCCTTTCGGCAGATGAGTGGGGAACGACTGGTTTACACCGAATTCCGGACAAGCCATCCCCAGCATGTTAACCATGCCTAACGGACCTTAGGTTTCGCTACTTTCCAGACGGGCCGTAAGCAGCTTGAGAACGTGCTGTACCCTGGCGATGTCCTCAATCTCCAGCCCTTCCGCCAGGGTGTTCATCCACGGAGACTCCAGTGCCATTGCCCCGTCAAATACGGCACGCCCCTTTGCCGTCAGAACAACCAGCACAGCACGTCGATGGTGCGGGTTTTCTGCAAACTCAACCCATTCTTCCTTCGCCAGATCATTGACGATTCTTTGCACATTCTGCCTGTTTGCCCCCATGTCACGTGCCAGCCATGCCACTGGTTGTGGACGTTCAGCCTTGATGATGGTCCCCAGCACCTGCCAGCGTGCACTTGTCAGCCCCAGTGGTGCCACCAGTCGGTCACCTTGGGTGAGCAGGCTGCTGCTCACGCGGAACAGGTCAAGAATCACATTCGACAAGGCGGCTCCTGCGGGGGTGTGTTCAATTTGCGACGTTTTCATTCCGACCTCTGGATGATTCATTTCTGACAATTTGACATCATTATGTCAATATGGAAATATACAATCATATTGTAATTGGTAATCAAATGGGAGTCATCATGAACAAAGCCATCCTCCACGGCATCGCAGGCAGCCTGGCCATGTTGTGCATCGCCACTTTCTGGAGCAGCACCCTCATTGCCGAAATTTTCCTAATGCCCGCTGCCGTTCTGGCCGTTAAACATGCCATTGCCTACATCGGTATTCCCCTGCTTGTTGTGGCAATGGCCATGACCGGAGCTTCGGGCACCCTGCTGGGCAAAGGACGCAAAGGGCGGCTGTTGGACGAAAAAAAGAAACGCATGCCCTACATCGCAGGCAATGGCTTGCTGATCATGATTCCCTCGGCATTCTTCCTGTACTGGAAAGCGGCAAACGCGCAATTTGACTGGTCATTTTACGTCGTTCAATGCATTGAGCTAACCGTTGGCCTGGTCCAACTGACCTTGATGGGCAAGAACTTCACGACCGGCTTGCGCCTGGCGGGCACGCTGCGCTCGAAAATGGCCAAACAGTAATTAGGAGTCCGCAGCATGACATCAGCGGCTACAAAGCAGAACATATGTGGCGCGTAGAGCACGCTAGATTTCAGTCTGCTACCTAATTCCGGTTTGGGTCGATTCCGGCCTTTGCCGAAAGATAAAACCGGACATTCGCCCAACAACAAGGGGGGCTGTCCGGTTTTTGCTTCTGAGCGGACCCTTTGATCCGATTGCGCGACTGCCCGCTTAGGCCGAACTACCGCCGACCAGGCGGATGTACTGACAGGTGGTCGGCCATTACTGCTCGTAAGATGCTCGGTGTGATGGGTCTGCTATGTGACCGAAACCCGCCACAGCGCACACAAGCATGGCCTCATCAGATACCGGTTATTACTCCTCGAACAACTCCCGCTCCTTTAGCGATTCGGAGATGTTCTTCTCCGCGTCCTGCTTGATGAGGTCGTAGAGCCTATAAGCGGGGGAGAAACGAGGGAGCGAATCGAGAATGGACTTCGCCTTTTCCAATGCCTCCACGTCACGGGGAAACGGTTCGCCCGGCGTCCCCTGTTTTCCTCCTCTCACAGCCGCGGAATACAGTGCGCTGGTGGCGGATTCAAGACACTTACTGCCGTGCGACTTGGCCGCCGTGAGATAGCCGACGACGAAGGTCGGATTGTCCAAAGAGAATGCGTGGTCGGCCTCGCGGAGGATTTCCCCAATGAGTGAGATATCGAGGCTGTCGCCGGAGCACTTATTCCGCATGAAAGACAGCGTCCTGTCGTCCGTTGCGGAAAATACAGCGCCGAAAAGATGCGAGGCGAAGTATTGGAACTTGTGGTCTCTACCTTCGCCACCTCTCATCCAAGACCAGACGTCCTTGCATAAGTCTTCGAATGCCGCCGACTCGGCGAACCGCAAAGGCTCGTGCACGTACGGGCCGAAGTTGCAGGGGCGGAACGCGTAATCCTCCGTCGAAGCCGCGTGCGCGACGCGCTTCTTGAAGAAATCCAGCGTTTCCACCGGGTACCTCACCGAGATGGACGCGAGAAATTTCTGGATCCAATACTTTTCCAGAACCGGTATGGGAAACAGTTTGTCCAGCAGGACGCTTACCAAGCGGGAATCAAGCAGGTCGGGCGGAATCGGCCCAGGGGATTCAAAGAGGGAGAGGACCTCGTCGGCAACATGCTCGGAACCACAGAAATTCGTTGCTCCTATGAGCTCCAACGCTTTCGCGGCGTCCAGCGCCCCGACATGGCGTAATTCGCCCGCCGCAGTCGCAACTTCGTGTTCGTCGTCTGAAGAGAGAAATCCCTTCAGGGTGTCGAATTCGTATTCGCCCAAGGATGAGTTCCCCAGGACTTGGCCGAGACAGCGGGCCAGCGATGCTCTCAGTTCCGGAGACCCGGAAGCCAAGATTCTGGACGTAAACGCCCTTCCACTTGCGACGTCTTCCGAATAGATCCTCGGCAAGGCCATGGGGACGTATCGGGCAATGGCGGATTTCGGCTTTCCAAGCGCGTACTCCACGACGTATTGCGCCAATGAGTTTGTGCCGGCGAGCAGTTCGTAGAGCAGGACATGGGGTGAAGCATTCCTATTCAGTTTTGTTTCCTCGACCCTCGCCAGCGTCAACGCTACGAAGTGCACAATCGCTTCTGGGTTCTGGAAAGTGTCGGCTATCTCTGCTGCGGTGTGCCGGATGGTTGCCTGCCATTCCTTTTGCCTGGTTCCGAAATTCGAATCTTCGACCAGGCGCCCATAGCCATCGACGAACGCGCGTATCGTCCGGAATTCGAGGCTGTCCGGAGTAAGGGCGAATATCTCGTTTGCTACGTAGCTTGTCCTGCCGCTGGCGAATTGCGCGTGCCAAGAGATCGAGGAAAGCAGTTCGAGCCAGACAAACGGATCCAGCATTGACGACAGCACCTTGCCCTTAATTGATTCCAAAGTGCCAACGAATTCGTCGGTCCAACGCTCGCGGTCTGTCTCCGGAACGGCAGCCCCGAATTGACCCATCGGATACCTGAGCGCATCGGAAAGCGCCCTCGCGGACAGGATCGCGACGTCCAACCGCTCGGAATCGAGTCGGGCGATTGCAGTGGAAATCACATCTTTTCGCAGCGAAGCAACGGCTTCCTGCCTCACGAAGTACGGGCTGAACGAAAACGCACGGCCATTCGAAGACGTGGTGTGACCTTCGGTTTGGAGGATTCCGCTCAGGAAGTCATATGGCGTGTACGCACCGTTCCACGAGTCGGGGTAATCCAAGAGCGACAGTCCGAACCCGACGACCTCGGCGTTGTACTCGACCGGCTTATTGGGCTCCACCGCGCAGAGTTCCTTCAGTATGCGGATGGCGTGGCTGGGGTGTTGGTGCAACTGCCTTTCGTCCGATTTTCCCAATTCCCACAGGCAACCGCAGGCTCGTTGCAAGTGCTCGAAATTGTAGGCGGCGTACTTGACGAGTTCCGGCAGGCCCTTGGGAATCCTGCCTTCGGCGATGCTTTGTTCGGCGAACTGAAGTGCCCTCGCGGGCTGATAGTACGCGACGGACGTCATTGCCTTGAAATGCTTGTCCCCGTATTCCCCCGTGGGCCGCAATTGCTGCCACAGCTCATCGAGCAATCGGCTGCTGGCGGTGTTTCCACTCGACAGCCGCCAATCTAGCTTCCCGAGGTTTAGCAGAACATGCTCGACGAGAGATTGCGGTGACGTGGCGAATATCTTTTCTGCATAGCCGGACGACGCGCCGTTCTCGGTTACACAGTTCTGCTCAATGATGTAGTCGGCGAGGAGGTCCGGAGCGAGCCTGTACGTCAGGCCCCGCTTGAACGCTACGCCGCCCGTTACCAGGGTCTTGACGAGGCGGTTGCTGTCCGCCACGGAGATTCCTTCGGCATCCTCCAGCAGTTTCAGGAGCCCGGCGTCGTCCGGGCTGAACGGTTGGACCAATGCCAGGACTCTCAGGATGGAGAGGATGGCCTCCCTGTCCTTGCCTTGGGCTAGGTCTCCCGCGATCACCTGCTGGAAGCTGGCCAGAAGGGTCGTTCGGAACGCGCCTTCTGTGCTCAGGAGTTCTGGATGCAACTTCTCCTTCGCCACGATCTGGGCCGCGACGACCGTGGCCAACGGGCAGTCGAGGGTGTAGCGGCTCACCGCTTCGGCCGCCGATTCTGGGCCGCCGTACTCCTTCAGAACTTGGGCCGCGAGTTCGACCGACTGCTTCTGGGACAACGGTTCGAGGCCGATTTGGAAAGTGTAGGGAGGCTGGAGAAGGACGGCGGCCGCCTGCAACCTGATCCGCTCGAGGCCGTACGTCCGGAGGGAAAGGACCGCTCGCGCCGAATTCTTAGGATTAGCGACGTAGGCGAAAAGCATGGGGAGATCGTCTCGGTCGTGAGCGTCGTCGATGACCAAGAGTTTTTCGGCTTTCCCGAGACTCTCTAGATGCTTCGTAGAAAGCTCCTCCGTAGGGGAAAGGACTTTGACTAGTGTTCCAGGCTTCGCGTCTTGGTAATCGGCGAGGGCTTGGTACAGTAAACGGGATTTCCCGGACCCACCGGAGCCGGTCAGCAGGGTGACGAGTCGATCCTTGTCGCGGATGCTGTCGAATAGGTTTGCGAGCTCCTCGCTCCGTCCCACCAGTTGCCACAGGTGGTTGAAGGCGCGCTCCTTGCGCAGGAACGCGGAGAAAAAGTCCTCGACGGACATCCAAGGGCCGGCCTCGACTTCGCCGAGCAACGCGAGTCGCTGCCCGGGAAAAAAGATGTCCACCAAGCGAATTTGCTCCGACTTCGGGAGCTGGCGAATCCGTTTTGCGACGTCCTCTTTGTCCCACAGCTCCCAATCAGGATGGACGGCAATCGCGTCCCTCGCCTGCGGGCTGGCGATTCTCGTGAGTAGCAGAACTTTCTTGTCGGCGTGACGGACGTGTGCTTTGACAGCCGCTTCGACCTTCGCTGCGCCGAACTCATTATGCCTCTTGCATTGATAGGTGCGTATCGTCCTATCTTGCATAACGGCCTCGATATCCAGGCCATCCTGCTTGTGGCCGGTCCCGCCGAACCGGTGTACGTCGGCGGTCGGATTGAGTGCGGAGATGAAGAAGTCGCAAAACCGTTCGAAACCTTCCGCGCTCAGGGAGTCGATTGGAAACGGTTGGTCGAAACTGACCGTCGTCGTTTGCGGATCCAGCCCACGCTCGCTCACGTTCTCTAGATCCTCGGGGCTTACGGATAGCACATGCGCGAGCCTAAGCATGTCCTTCGCCCTGGGGCGAGATGTGCCGGCCTCCCATCGGCTAACTGTCTGCTGCCGGACACCCATTGCAATGGCCAATTCTCTTTGCGTCTCAATTCCCGCTTGGATTCGGAATTGTTGGAGGCGATGGCCAAAGTCGGTCGCCCTAGCATCGTTAGTTGAACTCATAACATGTGTACAAAATATGATAAACACATCATATGAGTACAATAATGCTGAGTCAAATGCGGGCGCTTATGGATTCCAAGTGTTTATGCCGCCTCAGTCTGCAATCAGCCACATGGTCGACATTGCTAGAGTGGCACGCCGACGGCAGCTCCGGCCGACCAACAGCCGATGTGTCAGCTTGGCGAGCTTGGCGACGGTAGTTCGGCTTTAGCAGCCTTTTTTCTAGTCGCACACCTTTTTGAGTGCATAGTCGACCAGATCTGCTTCGAAGCTGATGATGACTTCGATGTGCTTGCAGGCTGTAGCCATGGCTCCTAGGGTTTTTGCTTGGATCAAGTAGCCATCCTCATCAGTTTGATTTGCTTGACCATATAAAACCGCATTTTTAACTACGGCAGTCAATATCGCTTTATTTGTTGGGTTGTCCGGCCATGAGGGGGCGACGGTAGCACGCGGAATGATTTGTCTTTTGCAAACACGAAAGTGTTGATCATGGCCCTCTGGTGATCGAATTGATACTGCGCTGCAGTCTCCAGTTTGTCCAACATAGACTACTTGGGATAATCGGCCATTGAGAATGCTTTCCTGGGTCTGATGACTGAGGGCCACGGCCATTACTGCATCATCAGGTGTGGTGGCCCACGCGTAATTCGCCAAACTGATGCCCAGGACGGTCAGCGGTAGTACCCTGCGAAGCAGTCCGATACGACGAAGCACCATGATCAACATCACAGCTCACCGTTGCAGTTGATCAGTGGTAGTCCATCAACTTTGGCTCTGATGGCCTTGGCGTCGGCTTTGCTAATCCCTAGTTGAGCTCCCGGTAAGGTCACGGCTTTAACTCCCGCGGCAAAGGAGCGAACAAGCTCTGCATTGACCGCACCGTTGGCATCGGAACGAATTAGCTTGAATTTAAGAGTCCCCTCGGATTGACCAAGGTATACGACCGACAAGCCGCAAAGAGTAGCATCGGTTTTTTTGGTCAGACTCAAGGTAAAGCTACCCTTGGCGACCGTAACCTCTTCTCGCGTGAGATAGGTATCAGACAAGGTGCTGAAGGTCCGGTTGAGCACAGAGCCATCTTCGGACAACGCAAAATAGCGATCTTTCTTCAAGAAGGAACTAGTCTGTGGATCGGTCTTCACCAGGAAATAAGTCTTGCTCGATGCGTCGCGGATACGTGCCCCTGGGGTGACTTTATCGCCCGTCTTCAAGTTCAATGTGGCATCACCGGTCGACAGGCTGAGATCCTGGGTGATTATGACGCTCGGTTGTTGTGTCGTGGGGATGTAATGTATTTCCAACAAGTTATCGCCAGCAGTGGCTGTGCGATTGATACCAACAGTAGCCCCTTCCACATTGATGCCCCGATGCGTTGCTGGTTGTATCGACGCAGTAGCCAGCATTCCGCTGAATGGTGAGTTCGTTAAGATCACATTGGCGGCGCTGGCTGCCATGGAACAAAGCGCCAAGGTGGCACCGACTAGTACGGGCGTAGCCCTGAACCGCAAAGGAAGAAATTTTGCCGCTTGGTGTTTGATGGTTGATTTGCACATCACGATTTCCCTTGGCATCAATCTGAGAGCGGGTTGTAAAAGTTGGAGCACCCTCAGAGCTTCAAGCAAAATGCTAATCATAGTATGTAGAATCGTGGTATGCAAAAACGGACATTCTAAGAATGTCCGTCAAACCTCATCAGTGTGCGTTAGTTGCTGTTTTTGCAGCCAATGTTAAGCGCCGGCGCCTTGAGCTTGGCCTGTCTCAGGAAGAACTGGCCGAGGCGGCAGGCGTACATCGTACATATGTAGGGATGATCGAAAGAAGCGAGAAGAACGTCACCATCTATAACATTGAACGGTTTGCGATGGCGTTGGGCGTTGAGCCCGCAACTCTGTTAGAAAAGCCCTAGCAGGCCTGCCTTTGTTGCCTTTCTACCGCCCCACTTCACAGGCGTATTGGTTGTTGTGCTCAAGGGCGGGCGCATCTAGCTTATCCCAAGCAATGCGGAAAAAACGGAGATGTCCTTGGAGGCATGTCCTTTGCCGTTCCGCTTCCAGTACTCCTGCATGGCCCGTCCCCACACCTGAAACTCAGCCAGCGTCGCGTCTCTTAGCCGTTGTAGGATTTGTGCCCTATGGTGCGGTTGAGCGCGACCCATTGCCGGCAAGCCGTATCGTTGAAGCCTTCGATAAACGACCTCGATATGGCAGCTGAGCAGGGGGGCGATTTGGTCTGCTTGGCCATGGGCTTGTATATAGGCTTGGACGAATGCTTCGTGTGATCGGATCGGTGTATTTGGCATCGAATGGACATTCCTGCACCGTCTACCTGGAAGCTGTTCGAGCCCTTCTCCCAATTTTGCAAGGAAATGGACGGGGCTTTCGTATAACGAAGCCAAAATCATTGCAATGACTTGTCCAGATGCTCCCTGTCCCAGGAAGGCGGCATCGATTCCCACTTCACGACCTTGATAATTGTCACCCAGAAGTACGGGATAGTGCTTTGTCAGCCAATCAACGGGGAATGCCGATCTGACGTATAGGCTAAGTGAGGAGTGTTGAACGTGACTCTTGGTGGCGATCGCAATTTCTAGCTCGTCACATCGAACCTTGATACAGCGTTCGAGATCCTTTGGATGCAGCCGCGACGGTTGGGAAAGCAGCCACGATGCAAATTCGTGGTAGCGGGATACTGTCGGATGATCCCAGGAAGGGGCCGACTCCGTAGAGCAAAGTGAGTTATCTAGGTAAATGCCGGGAGTATATAAGAACACATCTTGGCGCTGTACTTGGATGAGTGGCACCTTGTGTTGTAGGCAAACGTCGACGCCGGGAATCTGGTGCTTCCGTACCCACCAGCTTAGGCCTATGTCCACTTCCTGTTCTTCAATGCAATGAGGGCAAGAGCGGGCGTATTGCAGAATGGGGCTATCTGCTTGCTTGAGCCATTGGCGGATAAGGGGAATATAGGTTTGTCCTGTGTTCTTCCGTCCCGAGTAGGCATAAAGAAAGGGCAGCATGGAATGCTGTGCTAGATACCGTTCTGGTTCGATGGCTAAACGTGTGGCGAGATAGTGAAACTGTTGCCGGAATTCATCTCGTTTCAGATGCTCCTTCGCAGGACCCAAGGTGCGGTGTAGAAGTTTTCCCAACCCGGGCAGCGCGTTGAGGTAGGCAATCCGACCTGCATGAGCCTTCCCAAGCTCATCAGGCAGTGGTTCGACAACCATGACCATGGGTAACCCTCCTTGTTACGGCAACTTTGTCGGTACAGGGTGAAGTTGCGCCAGGCTACGTATTACCTGTGCCAATGCCTGCGCATGGTCTTCGGTGCCGTCCCACACCTCCGCTAAAGCCGACATCAGCTCAATGTTTGTCCGTACATCCGGTCTGTCGGTGTGTGGCATTTGTTTTTTTGCATAAATGCATAATTTTTCAAGCAACTTGGTGTGGCGTTTGATATGGCCAGACAACACCCGGCTAACCTGTGACTGACTTGCTCCAATCGCATTGGCTATTTCAGATTGGGTCAATCCAGCCGACTTGAACTGGGGTGCAAGGGCAAGAGCGAGTTGCTTTGGGATACTAACGGTCATGCCTTCATTATGCATATAAATCACATAAATGCATTACGGAAAGTGCCAGGTGTGGGCTACTTCTCTGGAAAGAGTGGTGGCGAGAGTTGGGGCTGCTTTTTCGTGATTCGCTCGATCACTTGCAAGGTGAGCGGCAGGCGCGCAAGGGCGCCAAGCCGCATGTGTAAAAGTGGAAGCTTTTTATAAAGCGCCTGCAGCGTGATGCGTTTGTGTGGTTCAGCCTGAGCAATTTCCAATGCTGCTTGTTCCACGAGATGCGCAAGTTCGATGTCTCGTTGGTCCCAGCAGACCCTAACCTTTGGGGCGCAAGGAAGCCGTGGACCGGCGTGTGCCTGGAGCCACTCCCGATCATTGCGGTATAACCAGGCATAGACGGCTGGTAGTAATAGGCGAAGTGCTTTGTTATTGAGCTCCGGTGCCTCTTGGCGAGCTTTCAGCCAGCGTTGTCTTGCGTGTGTTTTTGCAGCCTGCTGCCGCGTTGCGTGCCAGAGAGACTGTAAGCCTGGAACCGTTCGCAAAACGGTGGTGACTGTGTGGGGGGATATCCCATACCTTTCGGCAGCAACGGTCTTATCCGTTCCTGTTTCGAGATCCTGGACCAGCCGCAGATAGAGATCAGGCTTTAGTTTCTTTGGGCGACGAGCATTGGTCAAGCCACGGCCTGCTGCATGAGCCATGAAGGTTTTGATATCTACGCCTGCCAAGGATGACGCCTTGCGTGCCGAGAGTTCTCCCCTGGCATAGCAATCCAGCACAGTTGATGTGATAGCTGCACTTTTCAGCGTTTCATGCTGCTTTAATCCCTGGCGGACCGGTGTCGACACCTCTTCAGCATTGCACGCCGCCAGAAAAGCATCGGGGGAGGGATAAAGCCAACTGATCATGACCATCTGGTGCAGCGGGTGGCGCACGAATCGAGGGATCGAAAGCAGCCGACGGAGGCGGTTCTCGGCTTCAAGTGGAGTGATTGGTAGGGATGCCAGCTCCGGAATTTCGCGTAGTTTGGTGCAATGTTCCAGATAGCTCGGTACCGCCAAGCTGATACGGGGTTTGCCGGTCAGGGTGACGTAGCCCGCCTCGGTCAATGCCTTTGTATGACTATGCACAACGGCTTCTGCTGCTAGTGGCTGGTGCAGTGGTTTTTCCGCAAGGCACACGGCACAGCTGGCTAGTTTAGACAAGACAGTTTTCTCTGTGGCTATCACCGATTGTCCGTCGGCGGTCTGTGGAGCGCTTAATTCGGCAGTGGAAGGCAGAACCCACTCAAATCGTCCGACACCATTAGTTTTGCATTGCGCCTCGAGCAATGCAGCACCGTGTATTGGGCAGATCCAGACACCTGGGAGTTGATGAGCGCGGTGCCAATAAGCGACCTGATGTTTAATGTAGTCGAATGTCATGCATTCGGGACATGCCTTGAGTGGAAAGTTTGCCCGAAATCGTGCAGTGATGAGCCCTAGTTGAAATTTCAGCATGCCCGGGTGTGCAGTACGTAACTGACCGATGACATGCTCAATTTTTTCTGGAGGTTGAAACGCCAGTAGTACTGGGGCGATGGTATGCAATTGCAGGATCGTTTCGATATCGCCCAACTCACCGCCTGTGCGTTCGACAAGATGGCCAAGCCCACCGGGCAGATCATGAGCCGTCCCTGACCGTGCAAGGCCAAATAGCACTCGGCTTGTTCTGATGCTTTGCACATTCCCCGATAGCCAGTGAAACCGGCTAGCCCAGCTAAACAGGCTTTCATCAGGCAGCCAGCCGGGAAGCAGGTTTTGTGTGGCTACAGGGCGAGCTTCGTTTCCTTGCATGATTTTTCGATACACTCGGTGTATAGCTATATGTAATCATTTGGTTTTTAATATTCGAGTATTTTAAATACTAAATTGCTAATTGCTGTAGTGTAGACCATAGTGAATCTGGATAGAACAGGAGCGAGATCAGCTCTTTTGGTGTGAAGTGGAGAGAACTGGTGATGAACGGAGGAAAAACGCAGTTATGCAGATCTACACCGCTGAGGAGGTTCGCTTGGCCTTCCTCGCTCGCGGCCTGACCATCGTAGACTGGGCGAAGCAGAATGGCTTCAAGACGGACCTGGTCTATAGCGTTTTGCGGGGCCGCGTACGAGGTGCAAGGGGGGAGGCTCACAAGATTGCTGTGGCCCTAGGCCTGAAGGACCCAAGTGTGAACGATGGTCTGATCAAACGGATAACGCAGGAATCGACAGAAGAAAAGGAGGCCCCGATGGCTGAGGAGTAGTCAAGTAGGGGAAAAGCACAAGGACCGCAGCTCTTGCCGGAGCAGGCGGTCCTTTGGGATGTGCCAGTAGATTACTTTGGCGAGGAATCTACATTCATCCTTAACCACGACGTGGCTGTTGTCAAGCCCCGTTGTCGGCCCGCTTTCCCCATTTTTACAGCAAATACCGGAATCCACCGGCTCAGCACGAGCGGTGGTCGGGATTAGTTTTGCCTGTGGAAGGGAAAATCATGGCGAATAAACGTATGAAGTCCTTGGTCGAGCGCTACAAAGTACGCCAAGGGGTGCCACGCATTGGGGCTGAGTATCAACCGGCCATTCAGGCGGTCAAGGGCGAGGCACCGTCACTCGGGCGGTGTGCTCGTATCTTTATTCCACGATACGACCGAGCGATCCATACCTTGAGCGCGTCGGAAACTGCGGCTGTTACTGTGGCGGCAGCACATCCGCGGATCAGGGATATTCTGGAGCAACGCTGCCTACCGCCATTGCCAGATATCAATCCGATCGCGTTATATCCCGAAATGCGCGGTCATCGCCTGCCAGGGCTGCCAGGAACTTTGGCCGTTGCTGAACAGTGTGGCTTGCTTGCATTCCACCCATCGCTACTAGATGACGATGGCGATGAGTTATCCCACGTGCCGCTGCCGTTGATCGGGGACATTCTGCTCATTCTTCGCGACGAAGACGGCTTGTATGGGGTGAACTGGACGATCAAGTTGGACGAGTCCGGCTTCCTTGAAAGGCAGAATCGCAGACCACTTCGAAGGCAAAGCTTGGTAAGCCAACAAAAGGCGGAGGCTCGGCTACGTATTGAAATTGAGTGCTATGCACAGGCAGGGATTCCGACGCGACGGATCACGGGCATCACCTTCGATAAGGTATTCGTTGCCAATCTCAGAATGAGTATGGCATGGCTGTCTCGACCAACTAGGCTGACCCTGGTCTCGCAGAACGAGATGATTAGGTGCTACCGCGGAATCATTGATACCAAATACACCCCCCTCGATCTACTTGAAGAGCTCATGCACCGATTCGACTGCTCACGGCAAGACTGTCTGACCGTTTTTTATCAGGCTGTCTGGTACCGTCAGCTGCAGATTAATTTGTTCCGCGCTGTCTTGTTCGATGCGCCTATGCAATCGGCTAAGGAAGAGTGGTATGCCAAGTACGCGAAATTTTTCTCGAGGAGCGGAAAATGAACATTGGTACTCAGCTTAAATTTCCAAATGGTTTTGGTTCTATTTCCAGTAACCAAACGCTGTATCTGCTCAATAGTTCTTCGCGGGCTGGACGCATTGTCTGTGTTGAGTTTGTTACTGCAAAAAATACGCGCCGGGCTGACTTCCATTTCTTTCAACGTGAAGACTTTGAGCAAGGATTGCTTGATAGCCAGATCTCGACGTCGAGAGATGAGATGCCGGTCTGGCTTGAACGCATTAAGGGTTTGAATATTCATACGTTTGAGTTGGAAAGAACGGGGGCGAAGCGCTCTAACTTTGAGCGTGCTGAGGCCAGAGCGTGCATTATTCAACCCCTGGTTGCCAGGGAAAAGGAAATTTTTGCATCCCTTGATCCGGCTAAGTTCATTGCTGACTGGGTGAAGGATAATGCCCCAGATCAAAATGCTACGCGGATTCGTTTTTGGTTTTCATGTTATTTGGTGTTTGGTAGAAATCCTGCGGCCCTTTATCCAAGCTATTGCCGGATAGGGCAGTATGATCGGACACCGTGCTCTGGCAAGAACTATTCGGCAGGCCGCCCTGCTCGTGCGGTTTGTCGCGGAAAGTGTAAGATTGACAAAGACGTAGAGAAGAAAATTGAGCATGGCTATATCAAACACTCTGGCCTTGGTGTGACGGAGATGGATATTTACACAAAGACTTTGGAGACAGAGTTTGGGTGTACGGTACAAGGAAAAGGTGAAAGCTTACGCATTATTTCACCAGATAGCAGGCCTTTCCTGACCATTAATCAGTTTCGCTATCAAGCAAAAAAATTATTTAAGCCAGATATGTTGCGAGAAACGCGGTATGGTGCCGCGCGCGTGCGTAACAATATGACGCCGGATGTTGGGCATTTTAGTGAGGGCGTTGCCAATATCTTGGAAAAGGCAGAGGCGGATGGCGATTATCTGGATGAGCAGCTCGTCGATTTCGATGGGCAACCATTTGGCGACAGTTTCTGCAGCGTTACATTTGTAGATCAGGCGACTAACTGCCGATTAGGAATTGGGTTCGCCACGGGAGCGGAAAACCTTTCTGCGTATCAAATGGCACTTTTTAGTGCTGCGGTACCAAAGCCATACTTTGGTAGACTACTTGGCGTGGAGATTAGCGATGAGGAGTGGCCCTGCCGCGGCTTGCCTGCACACGTGATTGTCGATCGAGGCCCTGGGGCAAGTGTGAATCTGGTAGCGACTAAAGATCTGATTCCATTTGTTGAGATGGTTGGATCATTTCAGCCGAAAAGTAAAGCTACTGTTGAGTCCTCGCATCCCCGAACGACGCAAACGGAAGGTGCTCCTATGACCTATCAGAGTGCGTTCACTCCGGTAGAGGCTGCTAAACGCGAGGTGCTCCGCGTCATCAAGGCTAATTGGAGTGGTGATGCGAGCGAGCGTGTGACGCCCGATATGATAAGGTCTGGGGTTGCCCCTAATCCGACTGCAATATGGACCTATTTAGATCGGCGAGCTAGGACTAGTGGCTATGAAATTAGTGTAGAAGAGGCAATCCGGGCATTTCTTACCCCTGTCCAATTCACGGTTACCCGAAACTATATCAAGCTGGGGCATCGTCGGTTTGATTCTGCTGAATTGTGTGAGTTAGGTTTTCGGGGGCGAATACCCAAAGGCCAGACACTGAAGGTAAGTGGCTATGCTATGAATCTCTGTGTGAAATATGCCTGGTTAGAGGTTGATAACCGGTTAGTCGAGGTTCAGGCATTGTTGCCAATCCGTGATGATGAGCGGCAATTATATGTCAGCTTGGATGAGTTTAAAGCCGAGCAGGCCTCGCTTAATCAGGGAAAGGCCAAGCAGGAGGATTTTAATGTAGCCGTCACTATGAACTACAGAAAAGCGTGTGTGATTGCCACCGGTAAGGAGCCGACTGCTGGCCGCTGGCGTACGGGCAAGAAAAATCGGTCTCGTAGTCGCAAGGCGGCTGCTGGTGTAACCAAAAAAGCTACGATGCATAGGTAGGTCCGTATGGTAATGACTCCATGGGCAACAAGGTTTATGGAGCTCAGTGACGGGGTGGTTGAGGCTCGTACTCGATTCACTCCGTCGCCGCTGCTAAACCTGGATGCGTATCCCGCATACGAGGCCGCAAACCTGCTATGGAATACGCTACGCGAAATTTTTATTCTTACGCCGAGGACTCTAAAAGTAATCAGGCGAATTCTTGCCGAGGCGAGTGCTTATTCTGGGCAGGCATATTCAGATCAAAAGGTATTTAAGAGCCGACTTTACAACCCGGTAGTCGATCCGTTGCCTGCAATATGCCTTACTGGTCCGGCGGGTGTAGGGAAAAGCACTCTGCTGAAAGCCATGAGTCGCTTGTTTGATGAGACTGACCAGATTGATGCCGGCGGTGGACACAGGCTTCCAATGCGGACTTTTTTTTATTACAAAGTCTATCGAGGTTGTCGTGACACTCAAATTTTGCAGGCATTTATTGAGAGTTGTTTGGTATTGCCCCTCAAAGAGGGGGATGTGGTAGAGGATGATCCCAAAGAGCCACCGCAGCCGGAAACAGTGAAATCGGTCACGAGGGCACTCGCTTTGGCACAGAGATTGGCAGCTCGCGATGGCATCGCCGCCGTGATTCTTGATGAGCTTCAGTTTCTTACCCAAAGTACGGTGGCTAATACTGCAGTGACAGCGACATTGCTGGGGATGACGTACCTTGGGCCGCCTCTAGTATTTGCGTCCAACTATGACATGGTGCATCGTTTGAAACAGAGGGGGCAGCAAGATCGAGATCGCCTGCTTTCGCGGCATGTACCTTTGTTGCCTGAGATGCTTGCTGTTCCTGAAGATTTTAAGGCGTGGAAAGCGTACTTAGTAGAATGCATAGCAATTTCGGGTAGCGCGCTGGCTTTTGACCCAGAAAATGACGCCGAACCTCTTCATTGCTATACCTTCGGTTTGCGAAGAAAGCTGCTCGATCTTTTCCGGATTGCCTATCGGCATGCTCGCCAGCAGAACCGGTACACGGCCACTATGCACGATATCGAATGGGCCTATTGTTCTGGTGAATACTGCGAGCACCGTGTGGATGTCGAAGAACTGATCAGTATCCAGTTGGGACGTCCCAGTTCACGCAAAGACCTTATTTTCCCATTTGAAATGGATGCAGAAGAAACCCAGGTCAGGACGGAGGAGCAGGAGGCACTGCACTTCGAGAAGGTCACAGATCAAGCTACTGCTGCCTCGCTTTCTCCTGCAGAGAAGCGCTCGTACGTTGCTGCCGGTGGCACTGTGAAGGGTGCCAAAGAAAGTGGGCGCAAACCGTCTGGGGAGAAGCGTAAAAAGGCGCCGCCAAGGACTCTCGAGTCGCTGTTGGAAGGTGGACGGAAACGCTATGGTCAGGAAGGCTGAAGGAGTTACATGTCCTGTCCTTCGGGGGGATGGCAATCCGCCCTGTCTATGCTTTGTGTGGCAGGAAGTAATTGGCTGGCTAAGCCATTCCACTGATATCGCGTGTTTTGAGTTGGGAAATTCAAAGCATACGATAGGAATGTACGAATAATCTATGCAGCTGAACCGACAATGACTAGGCATATCGTGCAACGCTTGATGCAAATGGTGCCTAAGGGGCAGCCGATGGATACCAAGCAGCTAGTAGAGCTGGGAGTCAGCATGGCGATGGCGTCCTACTTGGTGAAGCAGGGGTGGATGTACCGCCTGTCGCCAGGGGCGTACATGCTGGTCGGTGACAAGCCTACCCGCGACGGTACGATTGCTTTCCTCAGTCGAAAGATCCAAGGTTTGCATGTTGGGGGTAAGACGGCCCTGGCATGGCGGGGGGTAAGGCACAACATCGCATTCAGGGAACGGGTGCAACTCTGGGGGCGAACACCCTATAAGTTTCCTGAGTGGGTCAGCGACGTCATGCTCTACTCCTACCAGACAACGCAGCTATTTGATGAGGGACTGGCATACGAGTCATGGCTGACTCCCCTGCCACTTGGCCATCCGGGCGTACTTGTTTCAAGCGTCGAAAGGGGGCTGCTTGAACTGGCATCGGATATCGGAAAAGGCCAATCATTAGAAGAGGCCAACAATTTGGCGGTGTCCCTGCGAACCCTACGGGTTCCCGTGCTAGATGAGCTGCTTTTACATTGCCTCCGGGTGAAGGTTGTACGGCTGGTGCGTGACCTGGGATTGGCTGCTGGCTACGAATGGGGGCGTGACTTACAGAAGCACGTTGACCGCATTAGCAAAGGCAAACGGTGGTCGGTGCTGACCAAGCAAGGTGAGCGGTTGACGCTGAAACCGTGATGAAAGGAGCACAATCATGCGCAGGTTTGTGCAGGAATTTTGGCTGGCGGTAAAGGACGGCCCGCGTTTGTATTTTGCCCCGTTGATTGGCGCCATTCGCGGCGTCAGGGATGAAGTACTGGGTTGCACGGGACGGTAACCGTAGTGCCCCGAGAGGCATTACCGTGCAGATATTCAGGGAGTAGGCTGATCGGGACGCTCAGCTACTTATATATAGGTGTCTCCCAGGTGCCGCTATCTGATCGGGGGGCGACATGCTTGTCTTTGTTGATTGCGAGTTCACGGACTTCATCCAAATCGAACTGATTTCGATCGGTCTGGTGGCTGAGAATGGCCGCGAGTTCTATGCCGAGCGGAATGACTATCGTCGTGAAGATTGCAGTGACTTCGTTCGCGCCTACGTCCTTCCCCTGTTAGGTCGCATGGAGAATGCGAGCTGCTCCGCCCTGGAGCTGACAGCCAGGCTGCACAGCTGGTTTGCCGCCTTCGATCAGCAGGTTACATTGGTGTTCGATTACGCGGCTGACTGGGACCTGCTCGCAGATGTCCTGCAAGGTGAGGCAGGCCTGCCATTTCCGGACAACCTGGGGGAGAAGTGGCTGTTGACCCCCGAGGTGATGGGGACGGAGGTTTTCCAGCACGCATTGGCTGCAGCTTATGGTGCAGAGTGCCCCCCGCATCATGCTTTGGCTGATGCTCATGCTTTACGATCAGCGTTTTTGTCGTGGAGGCAGGCAACTTTGCCGCATTCTTAAGGTTCCCCTGTTTGCATGGGTCGAGACCATCCATCAAACACTCGTGATGTCTATGGGACTGGAGCAGACTACTGTCCTGCCCAATCTACCTGATCAGCAGCGGGTCTGTTTTGCTGCTTGCCTGCAGCAATTCTCATGCCTGGCGGATAATAATGATGAGGTGGTATGATCTATGGCATTTTCTGGAGGTCCCGCCTAGGTCGACACTTCAACGCATTTGGCCCGTCGGTACCGGATCAAAGCATTGAGGAATTACGTGGTGAAATGATCTCCTTTGATGGGAGATGCTGATTTCTTCGTAGTTCCAAGATTTACCACAGCTGTTCCAGCAGTAGTAATAGCCATTCCCCGCATCACCTTTAGATTTGTTCCCGCAGAGTGCGGGAGCTGGAGGCAACTTGAAAGCAATCTTTGTTCACCTTTCTGACATTCACTTCGGCCAAGAGAAAAATGGTGGTGACTTCACGGTTAACAACGATGCTAAGCAGCGGTTAATCGATGACGCACGTGCTGAAATGGCGAAGCTCGGGGGGAAAGCATCGGGCGTGATTGTAACTGGTGACATTGCGTATTCGGGAAAGGATCATGAGTACCGAGCTGCGGCCGAATGGCTGGGTGAACTGACCGATGCTATTGGTTGTGAGCGGGTCAAAGTGCAGATGGTGCCAGGAAATCACGATATCGACAGGGATAAAATCTCTATTCCTCATGAATGCGTATTTGCTCAGATTCATGAAAAAGGTGATGAGGTTCTCGACCCGCTTCTTGATACCGATATCGGCTGCGAGTTTCTTTACAGCCGATTTGAAGCATACCGTGATTTCGCATTGGACTATGAAAGTGAACTCGATCTTAATGGGCAGATGTCTAGCGGTGGCCGCTTAGAGCTCGCAAAGGGGCGAAGCATCAAGTTTGTACGTTTGAATTCGGCACTCATTTGTTCCCGCAATGACGATGAAGGAAAGTTAATTCTTGGCAAGCGGCAACAGGTTCTACCTGAGGAGGCTGGTGAGGAGATCATTGTCCTCGTTCACCACCCACTCAATTGGTTCCAAGACTCTGCAAGGGCACGAAACTACATACGTAGTCGGGCACGTGTCCTGATATCTGGCCACGAGCATTTCCCGAAACTACAAATTGATTCAGTCGATGGCGGGCGTGATTTGCTGCTGCTGGCTGCGGGTGCGACAACTCCAGATGAAGTAACTGAGAACTACACGTACAAGTACAACATACTCATTTTTGAATGGGATGCTGATGCTGATGCCCTTGCAGTTACGATCAACCCACGAACTTGGGATGATACTCTGACCCGCTTCAGACGCGACGATGGGTTTATGGAAGGAAGGGCTGACCGCCAGGTCTTAGCTTCTCCCAACTTCACCAGGGCTCCACGGCCTACTGCCACACCGCCAGTGGATCGTCTTCCGTCCGATGGAGTGCCGGAGGTTGAGCCGGTTGTGATTGAGTCTGTGATCGCATCGCCGGCTGATTCTACTCTTAACAAGGCCAATCCGGCAGCGTCGGTACCCGACATAGAGACGTCCCCGACAGTAGACCAACGTCTTCTCCAACTCAGATTTTTCCAGGAGCTGTCGGAGGGGGAGAGATTGAATGCGCTTCTAGAACTGGGGGCAATAAAATCTGATTTTAGAGGGCGACTTAATCATTCGATGGAGCGTCGGTTGTTCAGGATGCTAATTAAGCAAGGGAAGACCCAAGCAATCGTGGAGCGACTCGATTCTGCCGAGGCAAAAAAGTGCGGAGACACAAAATGAGCATAATGGCCAAATATGCCCCAATGTTTTGGGCACAACCTAGTGATGGGGACGTTGGTGCACGAAACCGGTCCGTCGCAAAATTGAGGGAGGTATTCTGCGCACTCGAAACGCGAGCTGCGATACGAGTAGCTGCGGTACTGATTGACGCCCTCGCGGGAGCCGAGATTCCCTGTGACTTATCGACGACCATCGAGAGAGCAATCAGTGACGAAAGTCCTGCATTCCAGATGTCTGGCCACGAACTTCAGGGCGTAGTTTGTGCCACCGTAGCTGTGCTGGATTTGGTTCGCGATGCTCCTTTGACTGGGAGTGGATGGTCAGTTGCCGATGCAATGGCTGCGGCACTATGGTCGGGCTTGGCGTTGCAGGATCCCTTCGACAACAACCATCTTGATGCCCTGCGTCGCGAGTTACATGATGCTTGCCGGGACAGGGTTCGTAATGTCGCCAAGCATGCAAGATCTAGGCATCAGGTACCTGATGTTGGCAAACTCACTATTTCCGAAACGGATCCTACTGGGGCAAGATCACAGACAGCATATAAGCGAGCGACAGAGCCGGTTATCAAGGCGCTTAAGGAAAATGCCGACCTAGATCGCGAAGAAATTGACTTCTTGTGGTGGACGCTAGGCGATTATAGCGAGCTGTTCGATTGCCCACTCGCAGAGAAGTCGCCTTTTTGTCGAGCAATCGCCGTTGGAATTGAGGGGGCATCGAAGCTGCGACGCTTACCAAGTGATGGACATCGTCATGTTGTTCTTCGACAGATTGGCGAGTCCGAATCACTGACTCTGGGAAAGCTTGTTGAGGGGCTCGCTGAGGACAAGGTGCGGTTGTCTAACGGGTTTGTCGGTAAGTGGGTGATGGAGTATCCGTCGGTCTTCCCGCTAATCAGCGCGCTGTCGCCCGGTGCAACGCCGCGCCAGTCGTCGGTATCACTTCAGGCCAGAGATTGGGGGGCGCGTGCGTTATTGGAGGCCGCCATCATCCATCTCGAGGATAGACTGGTGAGTACAACATGATGCAAGGTCCCTGTACAGATCCGAACTGCACCTTCAATTTGACGAAGGTATGCGTACGGGGTAATTCGCCAGATGAGTGTTCACACCGTCAGGGGGGGGCAGGGGATAAGCTTGCTGACGATAACGATGAGAGTGAATTGCCGAGTCTCGGTGGCGACGACTCATTGTCGGAGGTTACACGGCTCATCGAGGTGGGAGGAGCGGTTCTAGATGCGCCAGCCGAACTTCCTACATTACCTGCTAGTAGGACGCTCGACCTCGACAAAGTGAACGCAATGATGGAGGCAAGGCAGACATGCATGATAGGCATCGTCGGCCTGCCTGGAGCAGGCAAAACAGCGAGTCTCGTGAGTGCTTACCTGTTGGTAGCGAAAGGTGAGTTCGAGGGGTTTAGTTACGCCGATAGTGTGACACTTAGGGCATTCGAAGAAATTGCGCGAGGAAGTCGGATGTGGGTGAAGGGTAACCCGCCCGAGCAGATTACTGCCCATACGACTCTCACAGATGATCGTGAAGCGGGGTTTCTTCATCTGAGGTTAAAGCGCGACAGTGATGGTAGGATCTTTGACCTTCTTTTGCCCGATTTACCCGGAGAGTGGTCGAAAGAACTCATCGATTTCAACAACGTCGCACGTTTAGCATTTTTGAAGTCATCCAGTGTGATTTGGCTCATGGTTGATGGCCGTCAGTTCGCAAATGCTGAGACCGTTGCATATGCTCGGTATCGAGCTAGCCTACTCATCGAGCGGCTGGCGGCACTTCTCTGTGAGCATAGGCCCCGGATACTACTTGTGCCGACATGGAGGGATGCAGGCGCTTTCCCAACGACCGAATTAACCAGACTTTCCGAGACGGCGACCAGATGGGGCTTTGAAATTGAGATGGCTCCCATTGCGTCCTTCTCTTGGAATGATGATGTGCCGCCAGGTGATGGCTTGGCCAAACTGGTGGAGTTATCCATCTGTCCTCCCAAATTGGCACACGCGTTTTGGCCGGTAACTGAAGTTAACCAGGAAGATCGCGCGCTACTGACGTTCAGGGGACGGCAATGAATTCTGGATCGGTGATGCTGGTTGGTGGCCCAGGGTCCGGTAAGACAAACTATATCGCTCGGCTCTGGCTTGCCTTCAAGGAAAGGAAAGGAGCACTACGAGCTGAGTGTCTGCCGACGAACATCCAATACGTTGACGATGCTGTGCGTCATCTGATGGCACGCCGGTTCGCGCCTAGGTCGGAGCGGAACATAGAAGATGGGCGTCGTGACTTCGTAATCGATGTTCGTGGGAACAGCGGTGCTGGTGCGCCAAAGAAAATTTCCGTTCCCGATATTACTGGCGAGCTCTGGAAGAGAGCAGTGGAAACCTACGAGTTGCCACAGGAGTGGATTGACGAGTTCAAAGGTTCATCCTCTGCGATTCTTTTTCTGCGTGCCCATACCAAGCTCAACGCGCAGCCCATGGATTGGGTTACTGCGCGTGACATCCTAAAGATGCATGCGACCGCGATGGACGATGAGTTTGGCGATGACTATGACGACGAAGAGGAGGAGGAGGAGGAAAACGCTGGTAGTGGGCAAATTGCAGAGCCTACAGTAACGACAGCACTACAGGCTGCTGCAGCCGCTGGGCCAGTTGTAGATGCGGCAGCCTCAGCGCAGGACGAGCCTGCGGTTCATGCACATCCAATGGCCCCTAAGCTACCGGCACAAATCGGCTTCTGCGAATTGCTGCGGTATTTGGAGCTGATGTTGTCGAACCGGCCAGACGGTTCCAGGCCGAGGGTAGCTGTTGTTGTGACAGCGTGGGATATGCTGGACAGCGATGCGAAAAAGGCTGGGCCGATGCAATATCTCAAGAAAGAGTTTCCGCTTTTTGCCGGCCGAGTTCAGACGCCAAGCCGTTTGGACATCGAGCTTTTCGGGATGTCGATTGTCGGTGGCGACCTTAAAGCGAAGTCAGAATTTCGGGAATCCTTAAAGGGGCGGGATCTGTCGGAAGTTGGGTATACCGCGGTAATGAGGAACGGTGTCATGGTCGAGGATCCAGACGTAACGCTTCCTCTCGCTTGGGCTCTTGGAGATTGAGGCATCGCTTGTGATTGTCATTGAACAGCAACTACATGGATACCGGCATGGGCATGAGCTCCTTTCTACGTCTGTGCGACTATCTGCAAGGGATCAGGACCTGTTGGATAGGCTATCTGATGTCGCAGGTCCCTTGGGGCCTGGCGAGCGTTTTTTGCCTTACCTTACCTGCTATCCGCTACCGAGCGGGGCGTACTACGTATTCGCCCGGACGTGGCAAGATCATAATGCCCCCCGCGCTGGCTGCGTGCGAACGAGGTCTCTGTTGATTCCGATGCAGGACTGGATGAATTTGGACGAACCCGCTGCGCTTGCTGAGGTAGTTTCATCAAGTGGGCCAATGGGCCCTACTGAGTCTATCTCTATCCTTCCGTCGGCCAAGCTGCTTCCTCCTGTCGAAGGAGCCGGTACTGAATTGCTTGAGGCTTTGTTTCTCGAAGAGCGGATGCCTGTGGCGGTGTTCGGAGCAGAGATGCCTGAGGTCATCGCCTTGCGATTGCTCACGGCCATCTGGCCGTCGTATCGGCGCAATTTTACGCTGTCAACTTTCTGCAATTCGCCTCGTTCTATAGCAAAGAAGAGTTTCGACCTCGTGTTTGCACCAGTTGAGGCGAGGTCACGCTTCGCAGACTGGAAGGGGCGCCGCATTGATGGTGGACGGACCTCTGCTGCGCGACATCGGTGGTCGACATCTATCGCTGATCGGGTTTTTCGCACTCAGGATCCATCTCTGCGCGGTCTCGACGCCTTAGGGGAGATGGCAGGAGATGAACGGGGAAGTGAGGATGCGCTGCGTGTCTCCCTTCTCTGGGATGAGTTAAATCAGAAAGTAACCTCAGAGCCACTTGCCGCACTAGGGTTGCTCGACATTGCCAATACGAGAGCTACAAAAAATGCCGACCTTGTCAGTAGCTTAGGTCCAGCACTTGCCTTGGCCGCTGCTTCTGCGGTAGCTACGATGCCTCCGCGAGACGCGTGGGGCTTTTTGCAGACTTTGACTGGTAAGGTGGGAGACTCAAAGCTTCGCTTGTCCGTTACCAAATCGATTAGGTCGTCGGCGATCTCTCTTGCATGCCAACAACCCAAAGAGGCTGTTGGCGTGGTACCGACAATTCTTGCCAAAAAGGGCCAAGAGCTCCTTCTGAGGGCGCTTGGAGATGGGCTGGTTGGATCAGCTACGCAAGACGTCGCTCAACTGCTTGTCGAACTCGAGCCGGCTGTACTAGTGAAGCTCATGATTGCCAGCCCTCCTCTCGCGAAGGAAATCCTCAGTAAGGATGCTGGCCTCGATGCGCAAGTAGCTACTGGTCTTGATGATGAGAGGCCGGCGGTGATGGCAAGTGCGCAGCGGCGCTTCCTGCGACATATGACCGAAGAGAGACACGCTGAAGCATTTCGAATTCTTGTGTCTGGTATGAGCGGGGCAGAGATTATCGCCCAGATCAAGCGGCTGGATGACGAGACCGGGTTGCGGTCACCGAGTCTCAACGACATCCTCGTCGATGAAGCAAGGCATGCTGGTGCAGTCCCTCTCGTGCGTGACTTCGTTGCTTCGCTTTCGCCATCCCCAGCGAGCAATGCGATGCTGACAAGTCTCATTGAGCCGACGGAGGCGGATGTCCGATGGCTGGTTGACCATCCTTTATTGAGCAATGTACTCCGTCATTCGCTTCTGTTGAAGCTAATCGATACGGCACCTACCCACATTTTGGCACGCATATTCTCGGATTCAGGGCTTCTGTCGAAGATTCGGGAAGTTGTCAGCGATTTCGGTAACGTTGATACAAGGACTCTAGCAAAAATCGCCGAGAGTATGCCATTGGAGACGGAAGAGGACCTAGCCTTTTTGCTACAACTTCTCCCTCTGCTGGAAGAGCGAAGTGCCTCGCAACTTGCGGCTCTTAGTCTTTACACCGTGCTAGGTTGGAAGGCCGGAGTGTCGTGGGAAACAGTTGTGCAATTTCTGCTTGAAACAGCTGGGGACAGTTTAGATGCAACAAAAGCCCTTAATGCCAGTTTATCTGCACAAGTGCCTTCAACCATTGCTAGCCGGAATCTCATTCTTTTTGAAAATGCACCGCCTACCGTCAGAGCTCACTTTGTTAAAGCTCCAGAAGCAATTGCAAAAGGCCTTGTTGGAAGGAAAGTCCTCGATTTGTCTTATGAGGGGGCAAGTGCTGCGGGATGCTTGCTATGGGATGCAAGTACAGAAAATTGCCCGGGCTTCGACCGGATAGCAGCTATGCTTTTGCCCTTTGCAATGGGGGAGCCAAGACAATCTGCGTCGGCATTAATCGCAGTTGCCTTTCCTTATGTGTATCGCGAGCTGAAGCAGGAGCACACACCTGGCTTCATCTTACTGATGTTTCCTTTCCTGGAGTGGGATCATCGAAAACTTGCTCGTAGAGAACTAGCTAGCAAGTTTTCCAGTTCAGAATGGCTTGCCACAGACATTGCATTAGCTGCTGCACGGGCTGGTGACGCAACTCGCATTCTTAGAGTTATTGCCCACTCCTCCAATGGCCGTTCGGCCATATCGAAAATCGAAAGTAATATCAATGTAATTCCTCTGCCATGGAGGCAGCCTGTGCAGGCGGCTCTGGCTGAAATCTGTAGAACGGCTGGGAGCTGATAGCATATTGCCTGTAAGAGCCTGGGCAGTCTATTTGCTAGTTTTAACTAGAAAGCAACAATTCTCAGCATGAAAATCCAGATGCCCCCTTTGTGGAAAAGTAGCTACCTCGCAACGTTATTTACTCCTAGTCGTCGCTGGGAGGCTTGGATTCAGCATGCTGTCGGTAAGCCTGCGGCATTGCTCTACCAGCATGGGAAAGAGAGAAAAGGTCCAAAGGCGCGGCAGCTTCTTCTATCAGAGGTAGTGAGGTGTGAAGTCGTGCATGGTTGGTTCTGGTCCAGGTTGGAGCTCACGAAGAATAGTGGAGGCATCCTACTGTTCGACAGTCTAAGAAAAGATGACGCGAAAGCGTTCTCCAGCTTAGTTGCAAATACGATTTTGCATCATATAGACGAAGAGCTGTTGAGACATCAGGCGCTGCTAAGTCAGCATCTGGCTCGGATAAAGTCCTTTAAACCGAAGGCGCCAGTCTATGCCGACATATCAGAACTGCTCGCTGAAGAGTCTGAGAAATGCAAGCAGGTCATTTATGACGCCAAGGGCATTTCTGAGCATGTCTATGTGCGAAGATTTCGGAAGAGGGCTGGCGAGCAAATCGTGCAATTGAGTGTCTTCCTTAATGAAGTGCTTACGAAATTAAAGCGCGATGCACTCTCAGACCTCTCATGCCATTTGACCGACGTTAAAAACGAATTAGAGCCGTTTGTTCAACAAATAAAGCAGTTCATGTGGGAGGATAATTATCTACGTTATTCACGTATCTCCCACTTCGCTCAATGTCTTGCCGCTGAATCGGAACAACTGTTGGCCAAGGCCGGCTTGCTTACAGGGCACCCTTACGCCATTGAGCTCGATAAGCAGCGCCAAGTTGTTGTAAGGTTGACTGCACGCATCCGCGCCTACTCTAATCCTGAGTATCCTACCTATGGTTGGCGGAATGAAAAATTCGTCCGCATGGAAAAGGAAAGTGGCAATTCCGCACTCTCGAAGCTCAACCCGGAACAGCAGACTGCGGCCATAGTATTTGAGGACCGTAACCTGTTGGTAGCCGCGGCTGGGTCGGGTAAAAGTTGGACCTTGATCGGTAAAATTGGCTACGCGCTCACACGCAACCTGTTTGCTCCATCCAAAATCATCGCGTTAGCTTTTAATTCCGAAGCCGCTGATGAGCTTAACAAGAAAATCAACAAAGAGCTGCGCCCATTGCTTGGCAAGAGAGTGGTGAAAGCGCATACGTTTCATGCGCTTGGTATGGCTATCCTTCGCAAAGCGAACAAGAAAAAACAGCGTATTCGTATCTTTGGTTCTTCACGCAAAGGACAACGCGGAGATGACAGTCGTGCGAAGCAGGAACGTGCACTCCTGACCAAAATAGTATCTGACCTGAAAGCTAACTCTCCAGAGTTTCTGTTCAACTGGCTGCATTTTCTGACTCTCTGTCGGCAGCCCTCACCGACAGCGGATACTTTTGAGAGCTACAAAGACTACGCCAAGTATGTTGAAGAACAGCGGCGGGAGCGTAAAAAAGGAGAGCCGGCTTTTCTCCAAGCCATGGATGGCTGCACGATAGTCCGTTCTGTGGAGGAGCTAGCCATCTGCAACTGGCTCTGGATGAATTCTGTTCGGTACGTATATGAGCAGGACTTCCAGCCGAAACCACCCAATTGGGATAAGTTCAATCCTGACTTTTACTTCCCCGACATCGATACCTGGCATGAGCATTTTGGCTTGGACGAGTACGGTCGCGCCCCACGTTACTTCAAGGATCCGAAATGGTACGCGCAGCAGGCTACAGCGAAAGAAGACTGGTTCGAACAGCACGTAGCCGGGCGCTGGTTCAGTACACGTAGTGCTGATTACCGGAATGGAAAACTTTTCGAACGATTGCGAAGCGAGCTAACGCAAAGGGGGATCCATCTAGTTCCCAGGCCCCTTGCACAAGTCGACCAGCAGATTAAGACCTTGCGCCAGAAGGACGTATTCAATCTCATCTCCAGGACGTTACACATAGTACGTGGGAATGGCTACAGTCGAGCGGATTTCGATAGCCGCTATGCTAGCTCGGATGATCTTTACCGTTCCAAGTGTTTCGCAACGATATTTTGGCCCATACATGATGCGTATGCAGAAGTGCTTAGACAGAAGGGGGAGGTCGACTTCGACGATATGATCATCAAGGCTGCCGAAGCCTTGGAGAAGAAGGATGCCTCTCTTCCTTATTCTCTCATCATGGTGGATGAGTTTCAGGATCTCTCGCCTGGGAGAGCCCGGTTGGTGACTGCCTTGCTCAATCAACAGCCAAATGACTCTGTCTTGTTTGCGGTTGGTGACGACTGGCAGGCCATCAATGGCTTTGCCGGTTCAGACCTGAGTCTCTTCATGGGCTTCGAGGCTGCCTTTGGCCGAACGTGGGAAGGGCGCCTCTCAACAACTTTCCGATGTAACCAAGGATTAGCTGATGTGTCTTCCAGCTTCGTGATGGAAAACCGCTATCAAAAGAGAAAAGCAATCCAAGCTAGTAGTAGCCAGCAGACGATGGGAGTAATCGATCTTATTGATTTCTCTAACGATGAGTCCGAGCAGGGCGGGACATTGTCTGAAATCGAACGAATCATCGCGAAAATCGCTTCTGACATAGAGCCACCGGATCCAAACGATAAGAACGCCCGCAAGACTTCAGTGTATGTGCTTGGGCGTTACCAGTTCGACAATATGGCTTGTCTGCTTCCTAAGAGCGGGCGGTTCGCCGCGTTGGCTGCGAAACACGCAGATGTACTTGATCTTACCTACAAGACAGCTCACGCCTCGAAGGGTCTAGAGGCTGACTATGTCTTCTGTGTCGGATTGAACCGGAGCAAATTCTACAATTTCCCATCGACCTTTACGACCGACCCGTTGATTAGCATGTTACTTGCTAGCCAAGATGAGTATCCGTATGCGGAGGAGCGGCGTCTGTTCTATGTTGCGATGACTCGCGCGAGACAGAAGGCTTATCTCATGTTCCAGCGTAACTCGGCTTCATCCTTTGTTTTGGAACTAATGAGTAAGCAGTACTTAGGCCAAGTGTTCTATCATGGCAGCACTAATATGCCACCCCGTTGCCCAAAGTGTGGTCATGGATTTCTCCTGTCGCGAGAAATGGATGACGGATCGGAAAAGCTTGGTTGCAGCGGGTATCGCAAGAGTGATCCCTGGGCGTGTCGGCATATGGAGCCATTACCGAGTGAGCGAAAAGTATCCACGATTGTTCGAGCGGGGTCAGGCCAAAAATGGCCTATTGCCGGTAGAAATTGAGAAACAATATTTATAATGGTTTCTGAGTGCCTAGAGAGGCTGGTCTATTTGGTTCGTAGGTAACCGTGTATATGGGGTGTTTCTTCTTTTGTATGGATAGTAATGAACAGAGTTAATGATTCTGAGAGAGTTAAAGATCACCTTTCGGAAGACCATATAGATGAAGGTTTGTTAAAGGCATGGGTGGAAGGTAGGCGTAAGTATCTTTGGAGAAAGCGGGTTGCTCGCTTTTTAGAGCTACACCCTTTGGCGTGGTTCTTTGATGAGTATCCTCCCCAAGATATTTATAAAAGTATTTCGGAAGATAGGAGGAGTACTCGGCAAAATGTGCGTTATCACTGGCTAAGACAGCGCACTGGCTGGTCATTCCTGTCTCAATTGAAGACTTCGGCAGGTGTCCGATTTGCTTCAGTTGCAGGGTTGGTAAGTGCTATTTTTCAGGCCTCTCCCAATATGAATATTGCAGGATGGAACGGTATGCCTTTTCGCTGGCTACTGCTTGCAGGTCTTTTTTATTTGGTGGCTGTGGTTTTGATAGAGGTGTTTACTCCTCTGTTGTTGAAGCTGATAATTAATTATAAAGATGATCAACTTGGTCATCATGGTAGACAATGGTTCCGCACTCTAGTTGAGGATGAGTTGCGCAGATGGTGGTCGAAAAGAGAGTGGTGGCCACATCCTGATTTGTTAGATCTTACTAAGATGGAAGATCGCGCTGTTCTTGGAATAATGTCAGGACATGGTGTTCCGGCATATTCTGGGTTTGGGTTTTATGCGAGTGCTCATATTGAATTGGCACTGGAGGAGTTTTCAAAAGCAAGAAATTTAAAATTGTGGAGAGTGGATCGGTATGGACAGGGCTTATCGAAATTTCAATCGAGTGGCGCACGTGAAGGAAATCGTCCGAGGATGCAACATTTGTGCATTAGGCGTCCTAATTTATTGGAACTAAAAGAGAATCCTTGTGTTTCAGAAGCGGATTTAATGGTTCAGTGGTTTTTCTCCTCTGTCGACATATCCCATCTTGTGCCAAGAAGAAGAGATCTCTTAATGTCTGAGGGGTTGGAAGGACTAATGCATTTTTTTGCATGCGATGAAGATGCAATTTGTTTCTCTAGCATTGTGGCTCGTTGGCAAAATTCTATGCATCCATGGCGGCGTCTATCTGTAATTTTCTTTTATATGGCTAGTTTGTTTTGTTTTGCATGGTTTGTTGTGTTGCAAGTTGTTATGGTTTTTGAGGGGTTGAGATTTTTTGCTTAAATGAGATATGTTTGGCTGGGGCCGTGAATTAGAAATTCTTACCGCCATGCTTGGCGATAACCCCTGCGACGCATTCTGGGGGGGGTATATGCTGAGATTTTCCATGTCGTGAACATTTTTGGCTATAACCATGCTTTCCGTATCCCAGCAAAGTGCCTCAATCTTCAAGGCGTATCGCATAAAATCGCAGTGGTTGTTGGGGATATGATATAGCTGCTTCATCGGGAGTGGTCACACTCGCTGGGGGGCGGGCCTTTCCTAGCTGGTATACCACCGATTCGTTTTTTCAGACTTTTGACTGCGTCCCCAGAATCAAGCCTGTGTAGCTGTGTACGAGCCAACTACCGAGAGAGGCTCGGTAGTTGGCGTGCGGTGGGGAGCTTGATCAGCTTGGCAGGGTTGATTAATAGCCCTTCGTCTCGACGTACTGCAATACAGTGCGCTTCAAGTTCTGTTTTCTGGCGTCTTGTATCCGCTCACTTACATTCCGCAACTGCGATTCGTGGAAGCCGGCAAAGTCACGTAGACAGGCACGCAGCAGAGCTTCATTGGGATAGAAGTAATCGCCACCATGGGCGCTACGAATCATTCTGTTGAGATCTTGCTCAAAGCCCGCAGCTTCCTCATAGTTGTCTGGTAAGCATCCGTTATCAGCTACCGCATTACGACAACACTGCACGACTTCATTGATATGCGCCTGCACGCTGCGGTCGCTGTTCGTATGGAAGCGAAAAGCATGGTGAGTGGTCATCAGACGGTTGAACATCGTTTCGCAACCAGACTCGTCTAGTGCTCCAGTATCCTCTGCTAACCAGAACAGGTGGTTGGCTAGACGTTCAAAAAATAGCTGCAGCAAGGTTTCGCCATTCCCCTTTTTTACCCCCCAGAACACCATAGCAAAGCGCGAGTCAGCATGCATTGCCACTATGATGGTCTGGCGCATGATTTTGACGGCATGTAGTTGCCATATCCATGGGGTGCCACCCGCTGGCAGAGGCTGATCGTTTACCCAAGAATGGGTCACGCCGTTACGCGTGCTGCTCAGCGCTGTACTGGCATCTTTAGTGCAATGAAACAGCAACATCCGAACTATCCTTTTGATTGCCTGACGGGTTCCGACAGCCAACTGGAACGAATTTTGTCATGAGCAACAGATGATCGATGATCTACCATGCTTGGTCGTTATTACAAATCATCTATTTTCACATTGATGGGTGCCTCCCCATCATCCAGACGTTTTTTGGCAATCCTGAGCAGCTTCGCGTCCTCGTTGCCTGCGTTCTTCAGCAACAGCGTTCCATTCCCCTGATCTTCAAAAGATAGGGTATCGCCCTCTACCCAGCCCGCAGAAGCCAGTAGCTCGTCGGGAATCGTCAGTAGCGCATCGCCACTGCCATCTCCTACATCCAATAGCGGAACCCTCCAGCTGGTTTGGGTCGGGTTTTCCCAATCTGAAATCGCAGCATCCAGCAGTCTTGCTGCTAACTCATCCACCGACTGTTGTTGGGCTGCGGCCATTTTGGCGAGCCGCTGTCCTAGTTGACGACTCACGAGCAGCGTTAGCCAAGTTTCAGAATTCGGATCATCGATCATGATGCACTCCAATCGCATGCTGTAAACCACTCGGCTATAGGCCATGGCCACCGGACGAAGCGCCTTGGTTATGATAAAAATGGGCGTATTTGCCAAGCCGAGGATCGCTGGAAAGGTGCTCTACTGCCCCATAATGCCGAGCCACAGTCATCGTTAAACCTGTACTTTAGTCTAGGTTTCTCAGATATATAATGAGGCTGGCTTGTTGACGCTTACAGAGCAGCATAAAATTCTTATCCTCTTTTAGTTCAATGACATACCCTCTTTGGAGGGTATTTTTATTTGGGACTCGGATGGATTTGAATGCACTGCTGGCCAGTTTCGCCTCCGCTTTTGGCCAAGATAGACGGGTATTGACTTTGCGGCTGGGCACCGGGCAGATCGCCGCCGAGCAGCTGCTGCCGCTGAGCCTGCAGGCCGAAGAAGGTCTGTCCCAACCGTACCGCTACACGCTGACCTGCCTGTCGCCGGACACCCATATCGAACTGAAGTCGCTGCTGGGCCAGCCGGCGCGCATCGGCATCGAGGATGCTTCGGGCGGCGAGTCCATCCGCTGCGGCGTGGTGAGCCAGGCCAGGCTGCCCGGCGCCGATGGCGGCTTCGCCAAGTACGAACTGACCATCGAGCCGCCGTTCGCGCTGCTGCGCCACCGCCGCACTTCGCGCGTGTTCCAGGACCTGACGGTGCCGGACATCATCCAGCAGATACTGTCCGAACATCAGCAGAGTAACCCGGCCTTCGCCCGCGTGCAGACCCTGTCCATCCAGGTGCAGCCGGCCCAGCCGCGCAGCTACTGCCTGCAATACCGCGAGAGCGATTACGAATTCATCGTCCGGCTGCTGCACGAAGAAGGCTACGCCTGGCGTTTCCTGCATCAAGACGATGACGGCCCGCAGGTGCAGCTGGCGGTGTTTGACGATCCGCACAGCCTGCCGGCCGCGCCGTTAAGCCGCGTGCGCTTCCACCGCAGCGACGCCACCGAAGACGAAGACGGCCTGACCGAATGGCAAGCCGCGCGCCAGATCGTGCCCAGCAGCGTGGCGCTGGCCAGCTACGACTACAAACCCGTTTCCACCCAGCGCAGCGAAGACGGCAGCCGCATCGAACAGGGCCAGGCCGGCCAGTCGCTGCAGAGCAGCCTGACCCACTACGACGCGCCGGGCCTGTACTACGCCGGCGACGACGAACAGCTGGGCCGCTACGCCCAGCTGCGCCAGCAGGCGCATGACCTGCAGGCCAAATCCTTCACTGCCAGCGGCACTGTGCGCGGCTTGCAGCCGGGCGAATGGTTCCGTCTGGACGACCATCCGGCGCACGAAACCGACAGCCCGCAACACCGCGAATTCGTGGTCACCGGCCAAAGCTTCCAGGTGCGCAACAACCTGCCCCAGGATCTGGCCCAATACGTCGGCGCCCCCAGCGACGCCGCGCCGTTCACTACCACGCTGCAGACCCAGCGCCGCGGCATTCCGCTGACCCCGGCCTATGCCGACACGCCGCTGGCCAAACCCAAATCGCGCGGCGTGCAAACCGCCACCGTGGTCGGCCCGGCCGAACCGACCGACCAAGTGGCCGACGAGATCTACACCGACGCCCAAGGCCGCATCAAGGTGCAATTCCACTGGCAACGGCCAGAGGAACATCAAACCTTCGGCGCCAATCTCGACGACAAATCCAGCTGCTGGCTGCGCGTGGCCATGCCCAGCGCCGGGGCCAGTTTCGGCCACCAATTCATCCCGCGCATCGGCCAGGAAGTGCTGGTCAGCTTCATCGAAGGCGACATCGACCGGCCCGTCATCACCGGCGTGCTGTACAACGGCAGCCATCCGACGCCGGACTTCAGCGGCGCAGGCAGCCTGCCCGCCAACAAAACCCTATCCGGCATCAAATCCAAGGAACACCAGGGCGGCGGCTACAACGAACTGCTGTTCGATGACACGCCGGGCGAAGTGCGCGCCAAACTCAGCTCCGAATCCGGCAAGACGCAGCTGAACCAAGGTTTCCTCACCCACCCGCGCAGCAACGGCAAAGCCCAGCCGCGCGGCGAAGGCTTCGAGCTCAGAACCGACCAGCACGGCGCCATCCGCGCCGCCCACGGCCTGCTGCTGTCCACCGAAGCGCAAAACGGCGCCGGCGGCAAACAGCTGGCGCGCGAACACGCGCAAAGCCAGCTGCAGTCCGCCGTCGCGCTGAGCCAGGCGCTGGCAGAAACTGCCACCGCTCAACTCGCAGATACGATGGAAACGGGACCGGATGGCATTGGCGACGATAACGCCAAGAGCGGCAAGAAGGACAAGGGACATATCCAGCACCAACTGGATGCCCTGGCTGCTTGGGAGGCGGGGTCGAACACGGACAAGGACGGCAAGACAGCCAAGGATCAGGCTGGCCAACAGCCGCAACTGGTGCTGTCCGGCCCGGCCGGCATCGCCAGCGTGACTGAGCAAAGCCAAACCTTGGCTGCCGGCACCAACCTGAACCTGGTCGCCCAACGCGATGCCAACCACACCACCGGCCGGCGCTGGATTCACAACGTCGGCAAACACATCAGCCTGTTCGTCGCCGGGGTGAAAGACAAGGTGGCGATGAAGCTGATCGCCGCCAAGGGCAAGGTGCAAATCCAGGCACAAAGCGACGCGATGGAAATCACGGCAGACAAGGATGTGACCATTACATCCTGCAAGGAGAGGATCGTCGTCAATGCTAAAAAGGAAATTCTGGTAACTGCTGGCGGGGCTTACTTTCGCATCGCGGACGGCAATATCGAAGTGCATGCGCCTGGCACGGTTAGCATCAAAGGGGCAAGTCATGACTTAAACGGGCCGGATAGCATGAACGTCCCGCTGCCGACGCTACCCAAAGACAAATACACTCCACCCAATTCTCATCCGTTCTCGGAATAAGCGGATATCAGCATGATCATCAGCCCCCCGATTCTCAAAACGCCCCAAGGCACGGCCACAGATGAACAGTGGCTGGCCGGCTTGATGCCCTTTACCTCTCGCGGAGGCTTTCCTATCGCCAGCCGTATGGCCTGGCATGGTGGCCAACATATCGAGCATACCGATACCGGCGCGCATGGCGAGCCGGTTCGCGCGATTGCGGATGGCGTGGTGGTTTACAAGCGAGACCCATCTCCTGATGCGGACAAGAAGCCTTTGGCCTATCAGGGAGAGACTGACAATGGCTGTGTGGTGATCAAGCACAGCACAGAAATTGGCGAAGGACCAGAGGGGCAAATCGAGTACTACTCGATTTATATGCATCTCAAACAGGTTTTCGTCAAAAAAAAGCAGCCGGTCAATCGCAAGGATAGTTTAGGCAGCGTCGGAACCTGTAACGGGAACAATGCCATCCATCTCGAAATTATTTGCGACGATGCCAATCTGAAAAAAATCGTCGGCAGAAGTTCAGGCAAGCTGGATATCAGCAAGGATGGGCGGGACAAGATCGTCTACGGCGATATGCATTTCTATCTGCCGCCAGGCACACCGTTTTTTGCCTCCATTGCGTCACCGCAAGCCCCCGCAGGAAGTGGCGCTGCTGTTCATACCTCCACTGTCCCTCTGTTTGTGACGATGCGTTTTGAAAATGGAAAATGCCTCTTGGCAACACGGCAAGAAGACCCACAACAAGAGGGTTTATACATAGAGATCGGCCAAGAACTACCGGAAAAAGACAGCGAGTACGAATATAATCTCTATGCTAAGGCAAACAAGCTGGCAGATGCTTTTCATATTGCTCCTAGCGCAACCTATGAACAGCTACGTTTTGGCCGGGTGATCAATACAGAGCATGAGACCCCCATTGCTCCAGGTACAGTGCCTCATTGGCACAAGGTAAATTACCCAGGCGGACAAGGATGGGTCAATCTAAATGCGATTGGTGTAAAAAAATTTAGCGATGCTGATTTTCCTCACTGGATAGGTTGGGCACTAATTAATGATGACCCTACACCCGATAGCCAGTGCAACTCCCCAGCGCTAGAGAAGTGGATTGTAGGAAATACAGGGAAGAAACTAAATAAGGACGCTCTTGCTTCGGCTATTGCCGATGAAAAAATTCAATCCAAACTCTCTCGTACCATATGCAAGTTCCCAACAGAATGGGAAAAAGCGCAACTGGACACGCGTTATGGCTGGCTGAAGCAGAAAAGTGACATCCTTGATGAGCCCATGACGGAAGAAAAGTATGCTGAGTTCAAAGCGTACGTTGAAGCCCTTTGCTTCTGGGATGAGGCGTCTATAGGTATAGATAGCAGCCATTGGCATATTTGCCCAAGGATGTTTATCTTGCAATTCAGGAAAAATGGCTGGCTAAGCAAGGCTGAGCTCGCCAAAGTATATCCAGACAAGTTGATTCCAAAGATGTCTGGTCAAACTCCTGAGCAATTGCGCGAGCAATACAGACTTCACCTCAATAAGGTTGCCAGAAAATACCTATACAACACACCTGTTAAACTGAGCCATTTTTATGGGCAGGGTGCAGTAGAATCTGGACTATTGACCAAGATGGTTGAGCAAAGTCAAAAACAGGACTACGTTAACAAAAAGGGCCTAGGAATAGAACCTAAATCTCTAGTTTCAGAGAAAGTTCTTGGTCACTGGTATGGTGCTACCCCTAGTGAAGAAGATTTATACTATTCCAAAGAGAAATATAATAGCAAGGGGATTAGGATTACAGGATCCTACAGTTGGCTTAATGGAAACTGTGGCGATGTGGATGCACAAAAATTCAGAGGCAGAGGATTTAAACAGCTAACGGGTCGTTCTAACTATGCAGCCTACTGGGTGTATCGCGGATACCTGAAAAAAAGTCAATTTGATGATGGCTGGTGGAATGATCACGCTTACAAAAGCAAAGATGCCAAAGTCATGAAAAAGCGTCCTGCGCCAATAGATGACCCACAGAGAATATCTATAGATGATTACAACTGCATCGATGCAGGAGGTTTTTACCTTGCATTTGAGCGGCCAAAATCTTTAAAAATTATGGGGCAACGCGGCCCTGATGCAGTGCGACTGATCACTTTAGCAATTAATGGAGGCGAAATTGGACTTCCCGACAGAAAAGCACATACAGCACGTATTGAAAAAATACTCCTTGAATAGCCTTGCTTGCATAGCATTTATTGCTTCCGGAATAGCCTACGCAGACAACAGTTATCAGTTACCGATAAGTAGCGGGTATACTTTCACTGCGGCCTCGAGTAATACTGTTATGGCGACGGGAGCTGGCAAGAAATGTACCATCACAAACTTAACAGCCTCAATGGGATCCGACCCCAGACTCCCACCAAGATTAAGCAATGATGGCGAGTATGTAATACTATCCGAGCATGACTATATAGATAAAAATGAACTTACCTCCTGCACCAACAAAATCAAAGCCCAATCGATAAAGAGCTTTCTATTTGATATAAACAAAAGCAAAGGACTAGTGCTCAGCGCAGACATCTACTCAACCACCCCCGATGGGTACTTGGCAGAACTATATGATATAAAAACAAAAAAAGACGTGGTACAGGCCAAAGGTTTTTTTGATAAAAAAACGCCTGCAAAAAAACAACTAGAGAACGTATTCAGCCTAACTGGCAATGGAATCATCTCAAAAGACGGACAATATGTTTCCGTCAATGGCGATCCCGACTGCACCGGCGACTCGTACCCTGGAGTGTATAACTTAAAGACAAGGAAATTAGTAAATAGAACTACACTGGGCGGACTTGATGGTGACGCTTTAGATGCCGCCTGCAAGAAGCTTTTCGAATAGATTAGCTTAGCCCTAATCTTATAGTAAATCGGGCGCTGTTTGCACAAACTCGTTCGGGAATACAGAAATATAGTGAGATCAAAAAGATCAGTGAAGTGCAAAGGCTCAGCCTTGGCTTCATGCGATCTTGTTTGAGCATCTCAACTGAACTCATGCAAAATTTGCACGAGTTCAGTAGGGGGAGTCAGGGAGGTCCTTGATGAGCGGAAACCTTTGGGTGTAGTCGGGTTCCATCTACCTTCGAGAGTGATACTAGCCATATACGGGTGTGCATGGGCGCACCTCACGCAACGACTATGCTGGCCACGCTGAAACCCTTGCTATTGCTAGCTTTGACAGACTATAGCAACAAACATGCAGGTAAGCCCTTGAAATCATAGGGGTGTTACAGACTAAGAGCCTTGATCTCCGTTTGATTTATTTACTGAAAAATCAATAGGTTAAGGGTTGCCGTCATGACAGACTTTATTCTTTCCGATCAATGATCAGAAAGAATAAAGTCTGTCACGAGGTAATGAAGTCTGTCACGACGATGACATGATCTGTTTCTTGCCAGTTGTACTAAACAAAGAGGCCCGGAAGGGCCTCTTTTCATTAGAGATTTCTTGGCTTGATGATTCGCAAGGGAATGATCGAAGGGGCCGTTCGTCGGCCCAAGCGGACGGTCGATCTGTTCCTGCGAAATGGCTGCTATCGACCCAGTCCTGACCTAGGTTATCGATCACGTTTACCGGCAGGTACTTAGAGCAGTCCCGCCGCACTGGTTGGTGGCTTGCGGGCAAAACGTCGGGCTTTGCAAACGCGCATGACGTCGACGTCACAAAAGACAGTCTGTCTACGCCCTTCTATAGCGGACATCGCCTCTTTCAGTGCGATATTGATTATGATATTCGGATCAATCCTCTTTCAGCAGCGATGACCGCAAAACTGTGTGAATTCTATGACCCGACTTATTAAACCCGATGACATTCCTGAGTCGCTATGGCTTGCCAAGTCGGGATGCATCCAGCTTGCACCTGATCTAGTTGAGGCTTGGAAGCATCTACTACACCATTCGGGTCTTTATGAAAAAGCACTACAAAAAGTACCGAAGAGCATAGTTGGTGGATTCAGCAAGGAGGCAACGGATGAGCATCTTGCATGGAGATTCAGCGGGTCTTCTGCAAGGGTTCAACTAGGTCTGCTTGATCCTCACAATGAACTGAACGGCACCACAGATGCTTTTGCTCGAATTTTTTCAGGTGGAACGATACTTGTTGCTGACTTACCTTGTGGCTCTGGGGCAGCCGTATTGACCCTGTTAGCTACCGTTGCTGAGCTACGCCGCCAGGGTAGAGTGCCAAGGGAGCCATTGCACGTAAAAGTCATCGGGGGAGAACTCTCTGAATTCGCAAGGAACTACGCCTCTCTAGCCATGGATCACCTCATGGCTTCTTTTAGTGAACAAGCGATCTGGGTTACCGCTGAATTCATTTCATGGGACGCGCTGGATAAATTTTCTACGGCTGATCTGACTAACCTGCTAACCCTGCGCGGACAGGACTGTTCGGCACGACTTATGATACTCGCAAATTTCTCGGGGTTTCTTCAGGGAAACGGAAAGTGGAAAGAAGCCACCCCGCAATTCTCGAGTCTATTCATTCATGGAAGAGCCAACGAAAGCTATGTTATCTGGATTGAGCCGCAAGAAAACTCAGTTCTAAGTGAAGGAGGATTTTTCGAAAGGGTCCTAGAGTGGTTCAAGAAGCTCTTTGCATCACATCAAACACCTGAAGAGCAGACATTGCTTCATGTCGATAATCTCGGGAAAAGTCATGCAGAGGTACAGCACCCACTACGGGATGAACACCAGTTTAAAGTCAACCTCGTAATCCAGCGCTTTGATCTTCCTGTGACAGGAGCAAAAGCATGAAGCCACAGCTGCTTGCCCTGCGAACAGTCAACCAATACCGCACCCGCGATATTCTGGCCTACCTTGGATTGCGTTACTACTTTGCTAACCAATGTGCATGTCGTGACCGGTGGGCCTCTGATGTCGCAAGCCACTTAGTTTTGACTCGCTCTAACACTCCGTACTTCCAGTCGCAGCACTTCAAGGATATTCGAGCAGACGGCCAGATAGATCATCGCCAAATATTTTTACCAGGACCCAATGAGTCATTCGCCGAGGCAGTATTGTTGGCAGAATGCGCAAAGCATCCCGCATTCCACACACCAGAATTTGTATTCAGCTACAAGCTTGCGGAAGGTGACGAATCACAAGGCGTATACACTCCATACTTTTTGGGGCTTCAAGAACGGCACAGGAAGATTGCTGATGCCTGCCGAAACAATCCAGGCAGTGTTGTTCGCTATACCGATATCAAGCGCTTCTACCCCAGCATCTCTGCGAAACTGGCGGAAGCTGCTTGGCAGAAAGCCTCCGATCAAGCTCAATTAGCAACACACTACCGTGAACTTGGCTTGAAGCTTCTAGACGATCATGCGGCCACGGCAACAAATAGGAAGCATGGGAATGGTCTTCTGACAGGGCCAATGTTTAGCCACTTGATCGCAAATCTTGTATTGCGTAATGTCGACAAGGTAATGTCAGACTTATTCCCTGGTCGTTACTTCCGCTACGTAGATGACGTAGTGCTAGTAGGTGTGCCTGAACAAAACGAAAATGGCCGGGCTCTGCTCCATTCTCTATTGAGCGATCTTGGCCTTGAACTACACGATCAAGGGGCAGGAAAAGATTTCGACGTTGGTGGGAACGATTGGCTTGCTGGTGAGAAAGACTTTGAAGGTAGCAATTCGCGAGGGTGGATGATCTTTGCTCGCGACCTGAAACAGTTGCTTATTTCACGAGTGTCATCTAGATCATCGCTTGCACCCATGTTTGCTGCCGAAGGTTTTCGTATTCCGCTGCCGGACTATTGTGTCGAAGTCAGTGACGCAAGGTATCAGAAACACTTCTTTGAGCTACTTGGCAAGTATCCTTGGTTATTGAAAAAGATATTCAGGCAGTCAACGCCAAGTAGCTTATTGCTTACCGCCAAATTCCTTCGATCCGATTACACGGAACATTTGAACCGAATCTTTGAAACTGGTTCGGACATCAACGGATACGACCGGAAACGTGCCATCCCCAAAATTCGCTACCTTGCAGGCCGACTGCTCTACCTCGGGCGAACTGAAGATTTAACCACAATAGCCGGCAGGCTGAAAGCCTATCCAGAGCTATCGATGCTTGCCGAGATACTGAACGCTGTTGCTACTCGTAATGTCACAAACCTCCTGCCCTTAGGTAGCAATGCAGTGCAGTCAGCAGCTCAAATACTGAAACTCAGCGCTGATGCAATCGAATGCAACGTTGATTCATGGAATGTAGCTGAACGACAAGGATTGGCAGTTCTGCGTGCTAATGGCGTCACAGTTCATGGCCCCGATGATGATGAGCTAAACCGTTTTGCGCTATGGCAAGGTGGAAAGAATGGACACGATCTTATGGAGTCACAAGACGCATTCATTCAGGAGCTGGCATGCCTGCATGGTGTCGCTGATGCCCCTCGCCACCAAGCTACTTTAGAAACGGCCTTTGACCGAGGAGAAGAGCTTGCTTTTGACGCAACAACACCAATAGATACCTACTGAGGCATCAATTTCAGACGAATTATCAGTAGGAATCGCTCTGCATTCACTCGACGCGTAATGGCAGCTTACGAGTCAGATCAGCGGCCGCTGCATGGAGTGGAGTTAATTGATTAATAAATTCGATTAATATCTGCTGTTTTTTACGTTTTTCATTCAATTAATTAGGGTTCACACTATAACCATCAACCCATTACAGGAAAGGAAAACGACCATGCTGCAAGTCCTCAAAGCCAATCAACGCGGCCACGCCAACCATGGCTGGCTCAACAGCTGGCATACCTTTTCCTTTGCCCACTACTACAACCCAGAGCAGATGGGCTTCAGCGCGCTGCGGGTGATCAATGACGATACCGTGGCGCGCGGCGCGGGTTTCACCACTCATTCGCATAGCGATATGGAGATCATCTCTTACGTGTTGGACGGCGCGCTGGAGCACAAGGACACTTTAGGCACAGGCTCGGTGATCCGCCCCGGCGACGTGCAGATGATGGAAGCCGGCCATGGCATTTCCCATAGCGAGTTCAATCACTCGCACTCTGAACCGGTCCACTTCCTGCAAATCTGGATTTTGCCGGACCGCAAGGGTTTGACGCCGAGTTACCAGCAGCGCCACTTCAGCAGCGAAGAGAAGCGCGGCAAGTTGCGCCTGGTGGTTTCGCCGGATGGGCGGGAGGATTCCTTGCGCATCCACCAAGATGCCAGCCTGTATGCGGCGCTGGTGGATGGCGAGGAAGAGATCGCATGGTCGCAGCAGAACGGACGCAATGGCTATTTGCACGTGGCGCGCGGCAGCGTGCTGCTGAATGGTTATCCGCTGGAGGCCGGCGACGGCGTCAAAGTGTTCGGCGGCGCCGATTTGAAGCTGAGCGATGGCGCACAGGCCGAGGTGTTGTGGTTCGACCTGCCGCCGAGCAAGTGACTGCCATCTAGGGGCTGTTGACGTTTGCTGCGTGGATCGCGTTTGCGCCGATTTTGGCCGGATGCAAGGCGCGCAGTCCGCCGCATAGCATTCTATGCCAGGGCTGCGCAACGCCGCATCCGGCCAAAAGCGGCCAAACCCGCAGGGCCGGGCGCCTTTCGCGCCGACTCTTCGTTGTTTCGCGCTGGCAGAGAATGACTATGCGGCGCGCGAAACGCCTCGATTCGGCGCAAAATGCATCCCGGCGCGACCGCTCAGCAAACGTCAACAGCCCCTAGGAGCGTGATATGGAAGTGAGAGTGACTCGCGGCAGCGGAAAACTGCAACATGTGGTGACGGCAGGAAACCATACCCTGCTGGCGGACGAGCCGCCGGCGATAGGCGGCGAAGACACCGGCTTTACCCCGCACCAGTTGTTGGCGGCCTCGCTGGGCGCCTGCACGGCGCTGACCCTGACTTTGTACGCCAAGCGCAAGGGGTGGGATCTGGCGGACATCGACGTGCGGGTAGCATACGCCGAGCGCGATGGCGCTTTCGTGTTGGAGAGGCGGATGCGCTATATCGGCCAGCTCGACGCCGAGCAGAAGGCGCGGCTGACCGAGATCGCCAATCAATGCCCGATTCACAAGGTGTTGTCGGGTCAGATCCGCATTGTCAGCACGGCCGAATAGCGCGGCCTAGGCCGCGGCATGGCAGCGTTCGCGCCATGCCGCGGTCTTTTCTTGCAATAGCTGGCCGAATGCCCGCGTGGCCGGCCCGGCGGCGGCTGGGTCGGCATAGATCAGATACAGCGAGGCGAAGCGGCGCTGCCCTGCCGCCAGCGGCAGCGGCCGCAGCGCGCCCGTCTCCAGCTCCTGAGCGATGCGATGTTTGGGCAGCCAGGCATAGGCGAGCCCGGCGCGCACGGTTTCAATCGAGGTTTCCACCCGGCTCACGGTCCAGCGCTGCTTGGCGCCGAGCCAGCCGGCGTCGCGCGGCTCGCGCGAACCGGAGTCCCGCACCACGACTTGGGTATGTTCCGCCAGCTCGTCCATATGCAGTTCGCGCCCGAGTTGGTGCAAAGGATGCTGAGGCGCGGCCACGGCGATGAATTCGGCATCCAGCAACCAGTCGCCCAAAAAGCCGGGCGGCGCCATGCCGCCAATGGCCAAGTCGACCTTGCCGTTGAATAGGGCGTCATCGGTGCCGGACATGACGGTTTCGTGCAGCTGCAGCCGCGTTCCGGCATACAAAAGCGCAAATTGCTCGAGTGTCTTGAGCAGCGGTTCGGTTGGGTACAGCGAATCGACGGCCAGGCGTATCTCGGCCTCCCATCCTTGACGGAGCGTCTGCGCGCGCTCTTCCAGCTTGACCAGGCTATCGGCAATCGGAATGGCATCGCGCAACAGCGCGGCGCCGGCCTCGGTAAGCCGCATGCGGCGCCCCTCTTGCTCCAGCAAGGCGACGCCGATTTGTTCTTGCAGGCGCGCAATGGTGTAGCTGATGGCCGATTGGCTGCGATGCAGCTGCTGCGCGGCCTGGGCGAAGCCGCCATAGTCCACGACGGCCTGGAGGATTAGCCATTGCTCGATGCTGGTTCTCGGGAGTTTCATCGTATCGGCATCTTCGTTTGTCGCCGGTTAAATGTCTAGTTCATCGACAGGGGGCGGTAGCCGCGTGTTTTAACGCCGGCAAGGCCCAGGCCGCTACAGCAAGCAGGCGCCGTCTGCTGAAACCGTCAATCCGAGTAGTTAAGGCAGCCATCCTTGCCATGCCATGCCATGCCAAGCGGGCGGACGCCAACGCAGACCGCGTTGATGGCATCGAAGTGTTTTACAATCGCAAGCGGCGTCACTCTTCGCGGAATCCCCCGTCACCGGCAGAAACTACGCAGCTTGGCTGGAGCGAGAGAGGCTGGCCGCATCTTTGCTAGCTTGCTAGCCGGAACGCGCGGCCAAGCTCGGCTTCGGCAGGCTGCTATTTTCTCGCCCCTAACTTTTGTAGCACGGCTATTCCCAATGATCATTCTGAAAAGCGTGGCTTTGCGTCGCGGCACTAAAATCTTGCTGGACGGCGCAACTGTCACTATCAACCCCGGCGAAAAGGTCGGCCTGGTGGGGCGTAACGGCGCGGGCAAGTCCTCGCTGTTTGCGGTACTGAACGGCAGCCTGCACGAAGACGGCGGCGATTTATCCATCCCCAGCCAGTGGCGTATGGCGCAGGTGGCGCAGGACATGCCGGAAACCTCGCAGACCGCCACCGAGTTTGTGGTGGAGGGCGATACCACCTTGCTGGCGGCGCGGCGCGAAGTGGCCGACGCGGAGGCCGGTGAGGATTACATGCGGATGGCGCATGCCTATACCGCGCTGAACGACGCCGGCGAGCACGACGCCTCGGCGCGGGCGCAGGCGCTGATTCTGGGCCTGGGCTTCAGCGTGGCCGAGCTGCAGCAGCCGGTGAACAGCTTCTCCGGCGGCTGGCGCATGCGCTTGCAGCTGGCGCGCGCGCTGATGTGTCCGTCTGATCTATTGCTGCTGGACGAACCAACCAACCACCTCGACTTGGACGCGCTGGTCTGGCTGGAAGCCTGGCTCAAGCAGTACGCCGGCACCATGGTGGTGATCAGCCATGACCGCGAATTCCTGGACGCGGTGACCAATGTCACCCTGCACATCGACCACGGCAAACTGGTGCGTTACGGCGGCAACTACAGCAAGTTCGAGGACATGCGCGCCGAGCAGATGATTCTGCAGCAGGCCGCGCAGGCCAAGCAGCAGGAAAAGATGGCGCACCTGCAAAAGTTCATCGACCGCTTCAAGGCCAAGGCCAGCAAGGCCAAACAGGCGCAAAGCCGCGTCAAGGCGCTGGAGCGGATGGAGAAGATCGCGCCGGTGCTGGCCGATGCCGACTTCCAGTTCGAGTTCAAGGAGCCGGGCAGCCTGCCCAACCCGATGCTGACCATGTCGCAGGCCGCGTTCGGTTATCCGGCGCCGGAAAATGCGGCTCCCGGCACGCCGCCTACCGTGATTGTCAAAGGCGTGAACCGCTCGGTGCTGGCCGGCCAGCGTATCGGCATACTCGGCGCCAACGGCCAGGGCAAGTCCACGCTGGTCAAAACCGTGGCCGAAGCGCTGGTGGCCACCGGCGGCGAGATCATCCGCGGCAAGGGCTTGAATATCGGCTACTTCTCGCAGCAGGAGCTGGACGTGCTGCGGCCGGAAGACGACCCGTTGCAGCACATGCTTCGATTGGCGCGCGAAACGCCGGCGCAGCTGCGCCCGCCGGCCAACGACTGCCGCGAGCAGGGCCTGCGCAACTTCCTGGGCACCTTCAATTTCAGCGGCGACATGGTCAAGCAGGCGGTCGGCAGCATGAGCGGCGGCGAGAAGGCGCGGCTGGTGCTGTGCATGATTGTCTGGCTGCGTCCCAATCTGTTGCTGCTGGACGAGCCGACCAACCATCTGGACCTGGCCACGCGCGAGGCGCTGAGCGTGGCGCTGAACGAGTTTGAAGGCTCCGTGATGCTGGTCAGCCACGACCGGGCCTTGCTGCGCGCCGTATGCGACGAGTTCTGGATGGTGTCGCGCGGCGGAGTCAGCGACTTTGACGGCGATCTGGACGACTACCAGGTCTATCTGCTGGAAGAGGCCAAGCGCCGGCGCGAACAGGCGGCCGGCAAGCGGTAAGCGGGGGGCGCCCTGAATCCTGACAGGCAGCGCCGCCCGCGCCAGCGTGGCGGTACTGCCTGTTTTTATTGGGATTCTTGCGGCCAGTCCGCTTCAGCCACGCCGGTGTGTGGGCGCCGGCGGCAGTGGCCGTCGCTATTGAATCAGATTTAACAAGGCCGGCTTTCCAAATTCGCCCACGATGGCATTACTTTGCTTAAAGTAATCTCTCCAGAATGTTTCCAGAGCGCTCATCGCCATTGGGTCCCGATAGGTACCCTTTGCAGACTCGATGACCAGTCCTGCGCCGAGGACATAAACGCGTGCGCCGCCAAAGTCGGTTAGCAGCTCATGCTCATGCACTTTCTTCATCTCGGCAACCGCATCAATTTTGCGAACATTATTTTTGGCATAAAAGCTCGATATGCTAGAATTTTCCAGCATATCGGAACTCAAGAGTAACACCTTATTCCTTGCCGGTGATCTCTTGATTTGGGGGCCCAATTCTTTCAAGGTGGAAAGGATATCCGAACGATTAAGGCTGCCGCGGCTGCCTGCCAGCGCGGAGGATAGCGCATCGCCGACAAGACGCGCGCCTGCCTGTTGCTGCTGACGAATACACTGATCAAATACTTGTAACTGGGGCTTTCCAATATCGTCACGCTGGCTATTGGAGAGCTGAGGGCTAAAAACACCGCTGGTCAGTGTGCTAGCGTATCGTCCCTGAGAGAATGCGGAGAATTGCACAACCGTGAAAGCATTGCCAGGCTTGAGGAGAGGGCGAATATTTTCTACTAGGGAAGCACGCAACAGTTTGTCTAGCTCTACTGTTTGATCAATTACGACAAAGAGAGCGGTATCCGTGCGAGCCGCCGGAGCCTGTAATCGTGCCAACTCATAGCAGCTTTTAAGGGCATTCTGGGCCGCATAAGACGGTCCTGCTGCAGCCAGCATCAGCAAAAACAACCACTTTTTCATCGCAGTGCCCTCAAAGTAAATCATCCAGCTCTGAATCTTGCTGTCGGGCACGTGCTTCAGCCTCATCCTTGCGCTGCTTGAGCACCTGCATGACTTCACTTCGGACACCATCGGGAAGTGATGAGATGTACTTTTTCTTGTCATCCTTGCTGGCTAAGGCATCAACTTCATTGAGAATTGTTACAAGACCGGCGGCAGGCTGTGAGGGCTCGGGGTGAGAAGTCGTGACGGACTCTGCCTGAGCGTGGCGTGTCCGACTTTCCAGCACTTTGCGTGCTGCGGCATGCTCAACCGAATTCATGCGGTCTTTGGTTGCTTCTGCACGACGTTCCGACAGGAATTCTGCAAAGGTCTTGTTGCCTTCCTTGGCCTTGCTGCCCCGGACATGCATGATGCGCTGCTGCAATTCAGACAACATGGCTTGTGCTGTATTCCGAATCAGCTCGTATTGCGCCCGAACATCCGCATAGGTTGCATAACGTCCCGAACCGATTGCTCGGAAAGCCAGTTCGCTTTCCTCGCCGGCAAAGCCGAATTTGTAACCGAATAGAACACCGAAAATCTGCAAAAAAACAAAGATGAAGGCCAATACCACAAAGGTACCCCAGCCTCCCTTCTTATCAGTCTCTACACCTTCTTTGATGCCCTGGCTCACCGCGGCCTGATGGGACGCCTTGTCTACATCGGGCACTTGCACACCATTGGCGACATTCGCTAAAGGATCATTTGCGGCACTGTCTTGCACAAGGCTGGCGCTGGCCGGGTTCATGGTTTCTTGAAGCAATTGCTTGTCCAGCACTTGGCCACGAACATAGGTAGCACCTGCAGCTACGGCCAGAACAAGGATCGCGGTGAATGTCAGGATTTTGAAGCTGGCGTGTTTGTGTTCAAATCGGTTGAGCATGCGGGAATAGGCCGGTTGTCCCGCATCGCTATCCTGAGGCATGTCAAGCGTCACTTTGTCCCGATATAAATCCAGATCCTGGCCATGTTCTCGCCACTCACGACGCGCTGTCTGGATTTTGCTGGATGCATACCATTCATGTCCTGCCCAATGAGTGAAACCAACCAGCATTACGGAAATCAGGAATGCGATGCCATAAGCACCTGTCTGTTGGAGGTTTTCACTCGCACCCGGAATCGTGTATCCGGCAAGGACATACGAAAAACCCATTGCCTCCACAAATACCATCAGGCAAACCAGAACCCACAGCATTGGCGGCATCGGCTTCCGGCTGCTTTCAGTGGCATAGCGCAGATAGGCTTTTTTCTCATTGAAGTCATGCTCATCCTGGATCAGCATAAACTTCATGTAGTCATGACATAGCGTACGCTCGGCACGACTCCAGCCATCTTCGTCCTTGCCGCTCGGATCGCGCGATAACCTAGCCAATTTACCAATCAACGGAAATTTATACCAAGTGTTCAACCACCACCATTTTACTTTTTCCCATAAAAGGGCAATGACTACTGCAGCAAGCAAAACACTGACCACGCTCCATGCCATGGCCGGTGAGGCTAAGAAAAATTCTTTCATGTTTGTCTCTTACAACGATTTAGGTTGAAATGGTGCCACGTTAAGCGTGCTGCTGTAGTTGTACAAGATCAAGCCATTCCTCGCCTCGCGCCCCCCTCCTGCCGGCAAAAGGACGTCCATACACTGGAGGTTGCGGGGTGAACCAACGAACATGCGATACAAAATTCCTTTCTCCCCGCGGTAGGTGTTTACCATCGGCGTAAAAGTCATATCGGCAGCCGGGTTCTTGTTCTTCGTCGGATCATAATTCTTGTAGACATGAACCAAAGGCAGGACATCAACTTGTGCGCCATCGCGCAATAAACTCAGACGATTAATTACGACGAGATGACCGTTGACCTTCTCGGCCCAGGTCGTGCCATACATGCCAGGAATATGCTCGTTTTTCGCATATACCTTGCCATCCTTGAGCTGACGTATGGCACCGCTAATGCGTGGATGGTCCAGATTGCAACGCTGCAGGACGGCCATGTCTTCTGCGTGCGCCGCGCCGACCAAGCTAAATCCAGCATCATTGTCGATCTGATGGCCAATGGGTAGAGAGGCATTGCGCGTATTTACGGGATTGCCGCCAAAATCTACAGAATCCTCTTTGCCTGCTTCCCACTTCGCAACTGTGCGGGCAGCTGAAGCTGCTTTAGCGGGGGCGGATTTCATGGCTGGCTTAGTCGCCATCCCGCTGGCAGAAGATACAGCCGTAACGGACGTATTTGTCGTAGCCTGGCCTTTAAGAGCAGCAGATTTTGATGATTTAGTTTTGGACGTTCTTGCCGGGCTTGCTGGTGTAACCGCAACTGACGCAGAGCTCTCATCGGCTTGGGAACGATAAAAGGCTAGATTGGGTCTACGCGAGGCAATATAGGCTTGCAGAGCAGTTTCGTCATTGACATCGATGATCTCGACTCGACGATTGTGCTGACGACCTTCTGGCGTGTTGTTGGGTGCGATAGGGAGTGTTTCGCCGGCCCCCTGATATAGCAGGTTGCTTTCAGGTACCCCAGCCTCACGGAACAGTGCCGCCACGGCACGGCTACGCCGCTCTGAAAGGTCTGCATTCAATTGTGAACTGCCAATGTCATCGGTATGACCAACCAGAAGGATCTTTTTGTTAGTGAGCTGGGAGCGGATAGCCTGACGCTCATTATCTGTTGCGCTGGCGGGTAACTGGGATAGCTGGATGCTTACACTGTACTGACGGGCAATGTCAGTAAAATACTTGCGGGCAACTGGGGTCAGGACATCAGAGCCGCTCGAAAAGTGTCCTCCCTGTTCTTTATCAGGGAGCGTGATGGCAAGGCCGATTGGATCTTGGCCCCCATTTACCACGATGGGTTCGGACCGCAGTTGGATCTGGTAACGCTGGGAAATCTTGTATAGCTCGCATCGGCGTTTGTCGATGTTCTTGCCAATCCACCAGCCGGCGCCACCGGCCAATCCGGCACCTAGCACAGCACCTGTTGCCAATGCTTTCTTGCCATCCCCCCCAGTCGCCTTGCTGATGGCAACGCCTAGTCCTGCACCGAGGAGCGCTCCTGCGGTGATGCCGATATTACGGGCGTTGTTGGAGCAAGGATCATCACTCTCAAAAGTATCTTTGACTGACTGGGCAACTGGCTGCATGGTTGCACAACCATTCAGCAACAGACTCGCACTCACGACAAGCAATACAGTCTTTTTCATGGTGCAATACTTGAGTTTGTTAATTACATTTACAATTTCACATGCCTTGAGCAAAACCGTCAAGGATTTGCTTCCAAATATCATTTCACCTGGTGGCGGATTCCCACCACTTTTGATCGGCGTGGCTTGAGTTGGGTAGATGGGGTACTTTGGCAAAGTGGGCTGAGGCTTTTTCAAAGCCGTTTGCGCTTATCAAAACGCAATGGCAGATCCGATGTCATTTCCGCCGATGGGCGAAGGGCGTGAACGGGCCGGTGTTGCACAGAAATGCGGGCACACGGGTGATCGATGATGGGCCATGACATCGCGCAGGCATCAGTGCTGAGCGGGCAAGTCGCGCAGGGGATCGAACCACATGGACTTGTCATTCAGCGGCGTATCCTTGGGCAGCAGCGGATTGCGCAGCACAATCAGCCTGCGCTCCTTCATTCGCGCCCGCTGCAAGACGTTGCGGTGATATTTCCAGAAAATGGCGTCGAAGCTCCCGTCCGCGCGCATTCTGGCCAAGCCCAGCCGCAAGCGGTCTGCCAATAGCGGATTGCGGTGGCTGCAGAAGAAGTAATACGGCCATGGGTAATAGAATAGCAGCCGCTGCTCCACCTTGAGCGCGGGGTAATTCGGATGGAACAGCTGGAGTTCGTCAAACACTTCCAGCACGCTTAGCGGAAACCAGTCTATCCGCCCGTCGCTTAGCATGCCGTACAGGCTTTCATACAGCGCTTCGCTCTGTGGAATCCCCGCTGCGCGGTAGACCTTCAAATCCCCCCAGCCCCGCCCCTGGCCCACCCGATAGCGTTGCAGATCGGCCAGGCCCTGTATCTGTTCAAACTCGGGCTGGCGCGCCGCATGGATCAAGGCAATGCGGTAGCCAAGCAGACCCTTGCGCAAATCCACCCGGATCGGCAGCAGCTGCGCCTCTCGCTCCGTCGAAGTGGAACCCCAGGCGACATCCAGGCTATCGCCATGATCCAGCTCGATCAGCGCGCGCGGCTCTTCCATGGTCCAGCGGCTGGCTTGCAGATGGTAGGGGCCATAACGATCAATCGTCTTATCCAGCGCGACGCGCAACATCTCACGGATATCGTCGTGCCGGAAATCCTGAGAGGAGTAATTGGCGGGATAGGTGACGGACATGCCGGCCGCCCATGCCGCCGCGCTGCAGCACCATAAAAACAAGATTTTCCAAGCCATGATTGGTCCAGGACCTGAGGTGGTAATTCAATCTAGTCCAAAAGCTGCGGCCGTTGCTGCTGGCGAACCCGTTGCCGCGCTCTCTCCACGTCGGTAGGACGGCGCTGCCGCCGCCAAAGCATGGCAAACCGGCGGGTGGCGGTATGAAAAAGCTCCCCGGAGGGAGCCTGCAAGCGCTTGCAAGATCAGGCGCGGCGATGGACGTCGTGGGTGACGAAGGGTTGCTCAGGCGGCGGCATGCGCAGCCATTCCGGATGCGACAGGCTGGAGCGGATGTCGTCGAGGCCGCTGCTCCAGTGGTCGCGCATGGTGCGGGCGCTGAACTGATAGTCCTTGTAATGGCCTTCGAAGGGTTTGTCCTGATAAATCAGGTGCACCACGTTGAACAAGCGGCTGCAAGCCTGTTCGGCGGCGCGTCGGTAGGCCGGCGCCTGCCGCTGCTCCTCCGGCACCAGCTCCATCACGGCGCGCAGCAGCTGGCGGAACTGCTGCGTTTCCTTCATATAGCCGGTGATCATCCGGGTGCGGCTGGAGAACTGGATGTCTTTCTGCCTGATCGCCACTTTGGACAAGTCCTCCGGCAGCGCGCCGCGCGCATTCCACAGGTCCACCTGGAACACCAGCGAATGCTTGCGCGGCTTGGCCGTCAGCACTTGCTGCAGCGGGGTGTTGGACACCATGCCGCCGTCCCAGTAGTGCTCGCCGTCTATTTCCACTGCCGGAAAGCCCGGCGGCAAAGCGCCGGAGGCCATGAAGTGTTCGGCGCGCAGCTTGTCGCGGGTGTTGTCGAAGTAGACGAAATTGCCGCTTTTCACATTGACCGCGCCCACCGATACCCGCATCTCGCCGCTGTCGTTCAGCCGGTCGAAATCCACCAGGTTTTCCAGCGTGCTTTTCAGCGGCGAGGTGTCGTAGAAGCTGGCGGTGCCGCCTGCGTGGCGCTGCAGCGGCGAGCGCGGCACGAAGAAGCCGTTCTGGCCCTCGGTCAACGCGCGCCAGGCTTCCAAGCCATTCAGCCAGCCCTGGACGACGGGCGGCAGCGGATGGCTAGGCTCCAGCAGATTGTGGAGGGTAGGCGGCAGCAGCGGCTGGCGGCTGATGGTGGTCCAGAATTGTTCCAGCCGCTCGGCGCGTTTCTCCGGCGGATTGCCGGCGATGATGGCGGCGTTCAGCGCGCCGATGGAAATGCCTGCCACCCAGTTCGGGTGCAGCCTGGCCTCGGCCAGCCCCTGGTAGACGCCAGCCTGATAGGCGCCCAGCGCCCCGCCGCCCTGCAGCACCAGCGCCACCACTTGATAGCGGTGGTCGGGCGGCAACGCCGGGCTATGGTAGATCCCGGCGTCGGCGTGGCAGGCCGGATTGAGTTTATCCAGCGCCATGAAGGCTCCTTATTGCATGAACCAGCCGTGGCTGACCACGAACGATTGGCCGGTAAGGGCGGCGCTGGGGAAGGCGGCCAGGAACAGCGCGGTCTGCGCCACGTCGTCCACCGTGGTGAACACGCCATCGACGGTGTTGCCCAGCATCACGCGCTTGATCACTTCATCCTCGCTGATGCCCAGCTCCTTGGCCTGTTCCGGAATCTGCTTGTCCACCAGCGGGGTGCGCACGAAGCCGGGGCAGATCACATGCGAGCGCACATTATGCGGCGCGCCTTCCTTGGCCAGCACGCGGGCCAGGCCCAAGAGGGCGTGCTTGGCGGCGACATAGGCGGACTTCAGCGGCGAGGCCTCGTGCGAGTGCACTGAACCCATGTAGATCACCACGCCGCCGCGGTCGTCCTTGTACATGTGCGGCAGCGCGGCCTTGGTGGTGAGGAAGGCGCCGTCCACATGGATGGCCTGCATTTTCTTCCAGTCGGCGAAGCTGTAATTGATGATGGGATTGACGATCTGGATGCCGGCATTCGATACCAGGATGTCCAGCTGGCCGAAGGCGTCCACCACCTGCTGGGTGCCTTGGTTGACCGCGTTCTCGTTGGTGACGTCCATGGCGACGCCGATGGCTTTGCCGCCGGCGGTGACGATCTCGTCGGCCGTCTTGCGGGCGGCGTCCAGATTGATGTCGGCAATGGCCACCGCCGCGCCGGCGCGGGCGTAGACCAGGGCGATTTCCTTGCCGATGCCGCTGGCGGCGCCGGTAATCAGAGCGACTTTTCCGTTCAATTGCATGGCGCTTCTCCTGTTCATTTCTGGAAAGGGGAACAACTGCAAACTGCGGTAGCCGACGGGCGAATGTCGCGCCTGCCGGGCAAAACGGTACGCTGGGTATGAGACCGGCGGGGCAGGGGAGTTCCCCGGTGTCAGGCTATTCTAATGGGATTGCGTGTCGGCGGTTTGAAAATCTCCGCAGGCTGGATTCAAGCCAGCGCCGCCGCCAGATAGTCCACCAGGCAGGCAATGCGCGGCAGCGAGCGGCCCTGTTTGTAGAACACCGCCCAGATAGGCTGCTTCCAAGCTTGGCGCTCGGGCAGCAGGATGTCTTCCAGCCTTCCGGCCGCGATGTCCGGCCCCACCAGGAAGTCCGCCAGGCAGGCGATGCCGCAGCCCTGCAGCGCCAGCGCGCGCAGGGTGGCGCCGCTGGAGGCGGCCGGCGACGGCGTCACGCGCAGGCCGTTCGGCCCCAGGGGCCACAGGTTCAGCGTGGCCGGGCTGGTGAAGCCGAGCAGCCTGTGGCTGCTCAGGTCCGCCGCAGTTTGCGGCCGGCCGCGCATCTGCAGATAGTTAGGCGCGGCGACCAGGCGCAGCGGGCTTTCGCACAGCAGGCGCGCGTTCAGGCTGGAGTCGGCCAGCGGGCCGACGCGTATCGCCAGATCGGCGCCTTCGGCGATCAGATCGACCACCGCTTCCGCGCCGGTCAGTTCCAGCCGGATATCCGGATAGCGCGCCTGGAAACCGGCCAGATGCGGCGCCAACAGATGATCCAGCACCGGGATGGCGGCGTTGACGCGCACCAGGCCGGAAGGGCGGGCGGCGGCGGCTTGCAGCTGCTGCTCGGTGTCGCTCAGGTTCTCCACAATGGCGCGGGCGCGTTCCAGCAGCCAGGCGCCTTCCGCGGTCAGATCCAGCCGCCGCGTGGTGCGGGTCAGCAGCCGCACGCCCAGCTGCTTTTCCAGCTGCGCCAGGCTGCGGCTGACATTGGAGGCGGTGACGCCAAGCTTGTCGGCGGCGGCGGTGAACGAGCCGCAATCCATGATTGCGATAAACGTAATCAGGCTTTCCGTGCTGAGCATTATCAATTTCCACGCAAAAGACCTTCTCACTACACCCCATTTTTCCGTACCGGGCAAGCGCGGACAATCGGCATCCTAATTTCCAACCGGAGCACAACATGCCTCTCGCCCTTTGGGCGCTGACGCTCAGCGCCTTCGCCATCGGCACGACGGAATTCGTCATCGTCGGCCTGATTCCCACCATCTCCGCCAGCCTCCAGGTGTCGCTGCCGTCGGCCGGCCTCTTGGTCAGCCTGTACGCGTTGGGCGTGGCCATCGGCGCGCCGCTGCTGACCGCGCTGACTGGCCGCCTGCCGCGCAAGTGGCTGTTGAGCGGCCTGATGGCGCTGTTCACCGTCGGCAACCTGGTGGCCTGGCAGGCGCCGGGCTATGAGGCTTTGATCGCGGCTCGGGTGCTGACCGGCCTGGCGCACGGCGTGTTCTTTTCGATAGGCTCGACGCTGGCCACCAGCCTGGTGCCCACGGACAAGGGCGCCAGCGCCATCGCGCTGATGTTTTCCGGCCTGACCGTGGCGCTGGTGACCGGCGTGCCGCTGGGCACCTTCATCGGCCAGCATTTCGGCTGGCAGGCCACTTTCCTGGCCGTCGCGCGGCTCGGCGTGCTGGCTTTGCTGGGCAGCCTGGCGCTGGTGCCGGCCAATCTGCCCAAGCCGGCGCCCACCTCTTTCGCCAGCCAGATGGCCGTGCTGGCTCAGCCCCGCTTGCTGCTGGTGTATGCGATGACCGCGCTGGGCTATGGCGGCTCATTCACCGCCTTCACTTTTCTGGCGCCGATGCTGGAGCATCAGGCTGGCTACGCGCCGGGCGCGGTGGCGCTGATCATGCTGCTGTATGGCGTGTCGGTGGCCGCGGGCAATATCTGGGGCGGCCGCCTGGCCGACCGCAAGGGGCCGGTGGCCGCGCTGAAGATCATCTTCGCCGGCTTGGCGCTGGTGCTGCTGGCCCTGACCTTCACCGCCGGCTCCAAATGGCTGGTGGCGCTGACGGCGCTGGCCTGGGGCGCGGTGGCCTTCGGCAATGTGGCCGGCTTGCAGCTTTACGTGGTATCGCAGGCCAAGGCGCGGGTGCCGCACGCGGTGGACGTGGCGTCCGGCCTGAACATCGCGGCCTTCAATGTCGGCATCGCCGGCGGGGCCGGCTTGGGCGGGCTGGTTGTCGAGCGGCTGGGACTGATGGCCACGCCATGGGTGGGCGCCTTGATCGTGTTGGCGGCTTGGCTGTTGACGGCCTGGTCCGGTAGGCTGGACGCTGTCGATGAGAAAAGCATGCCGATCGTGGCCGACCGTATCTGATTCTTGCGCCGGGCGTTGTCCGCCCGGCTTCACACAATAAGGAAACGCATCATGCAAATGCCAAAACTGGGCGCGGGCACTTTCCGCCTGAAGGAACAGCAGGCCGAAGACTCCGTCGCCATGGCGCTGGAGCTGGGCTACCGCCATATCGACACCGCGCAGATCTACCGCAACGAGGCGGACGTGGGCCGCGCCATCGCCAACAGCGGCCTGCCGCGCGGCGAACTGTACGTCACCACCAAGATCTGGACCGACCAGTTCGCCCAGGGCAAGCTGATTCCCAGCCTGCGCGCAAGCCTGGACAAGCTGGGGCTGGAGCAGGTGGACATGACGCTGATCCACTGGCCGTCGCCGCAGGATGAAGTGCCTATGGCGGTGTATATGGAGCAACTGGCCGAGGCCAGGCAGCTGGGGCTGACCCGCGAGATCGGCGTATCCAATTTCACCATTAAGCATCTGGAGCAGGCCATCGCCGTCGTCGGCGCGGACGCCATCGCCACCCACCAGCTGGAAGTGCACCCGTATCTGCAAAACCTGAAGGTGCGCGCCTTCTGCCGCCAGCACGGCATCGCGCTGACCGGCTATATGCCCTTGGCCTACGGCCGCGTGATCCAGGATCCGGTGCTGCAGGACATCGCCCGCAAGCATGGCGCCACGGCGGCGCAGGTGGCGCTGGCCTGGCAGCTGCAACAGGACATCGCGGTGATCCCGTCGTCCACCAAACGCGCCAATCTGGAGGCCAACCTGGCGGCGCTGATGCTGCGGCTGGACGACGCGGACATGGCGAGCATCGCCAAACTGGAAGACGGCGGCCGCATCGCCGATCCCGACTTCGCCCCGGCCTGGGACGCCTGATCCATCGTCCGCCGCGCGGGTTACAATACGCTTTTGTCGCCCGCGCGGGCCAAGCAGTGGATGAAGAGCATGAGCGAAGAACTGAAGATGGAAGACCTGGTGGTGGGCGAGGGCAAGGAAGCCGTGCGCGGCGCGCTGATCACCACTCACTACACCGGCTGGCTGGAGGATGGGACCAAGTTCGACTCCTCCGTGGACAAGGGCCGCCCGTTCCAGTGCGTGATCGGCACCGGCCGCGTGATCAAGGGCTGGGACCAAGGCATGATGGGCATGAAGGTGGGTGGCAAGCGCAAACTGTGGGTGCCGGCGCACTTGGCCTACGGCGAACGCCAGATCGGCGACCGCATTCCTCCCAATTCCAATCTGGTGTTCGAGATTGAACTCTTGGAAGTGCTGACGCGGGAGGATTGATCCGCGGCGCGATCAAATTCAAAGTGATCCCTCGGGCTAACGCTGTTCATTGAAGCTGAAAAGTTAAGAGAAAGGTCGAAACTGAGTTGCTTGTGCTGCGACTACTCCCCCTTCAGGACGCGCCGTCCAGAAAGCTGAGTTCAAGGTCTTAAGCTGGCGTTTGTCTGAGGCGTGCGACGTTAGCGCACGCCGGGTTCGCCAGCGCCTTGAACTCGGTTTTCTGGGCGGGAATTCGCGGTCTGCAGGGGCGACCTGGTGGTGTCGGGGGGCTGGCCGCGCAACCCCCCGGCCCGTGCGGCGTTCGGAAACGCCATGGAAAAATGGTCCGCACAGCGGACGCGAGATATCAAAAAATGCCGCTCACTGGTTTAAGTGAACGGCATTATCCATCCGGGCCTCTTGTCGTTTCAGCCGGCTATCAGTAGCCGATGTTCTTCACCGCCTGCGGTCCCAGCCGCAGGCACAGCTGCATCAGGTAGAGGCTGTCCGGCCCGACGCGCACGCCCGGCGAGTCCACCGCGCCGAGTTTGGGCGCCGGGTCCAGTTGTTTGGCGTCCGGCAGATACGGCGTCAACTGACCGCTGCTGCCTATCGCCCAGTTGGTGCCGCCGGGCGGCGCGGCGATGGCCAGCTGATCGGCCTTGGAGTTCCACGCTACCCCCCAGCCCATGCTCCAGCCGTGGCCGCTGCCATCGGTGCCGCGGTTGCCCAGGCCTATCGCGCCGCTGACGTCGGCGTTGTCCACCAACAGGCCGGTGGCCCAGCGCTGGTGCGGTTCGATATTGCCGCAGGCTTCCGCCCGGCCGGTGAAATGCAGCAGCACATTGGGGCCGCCGGCCTGGGACTGGGTGGCGTAGTAGAACGATTTCTTGCTGCCGGTGGACGCGTTGCGGTCCACCAGCACCTGGCTGCCGGCGATGCTGAATTCAAACTCCTTGGCGCCCTTGCAATCGACGTTGTTGTGGTCGTGATTCAGCGCGATGCTTTCCAGGGTGAGGCGGCGCGCCTGCTTGCCCACCACCACGCCGGTGGTGAAGTTGTGGGCCTGGATGTCGTTGAGCCAGCCATCGGCCAGATTGTCCAGCGTGGCCACGCCGTAGTCCGCGCCGCTGCCGCGCGGCAGGCCTTCCAGCGCCAGGTGCTCGACGCCGATTTGGCCGGCCAAGCCGCTGGCCTGGTATTTTTGCACGCTGCCGCCATTCGGTCCCAGATAGCCGCTATCGAAGGAGTCGGACAGCGGGATGTCCAGCGTCAGTTGTTTGCCGTCGACCGCCGTGACGGTGCGCAGCCAGTACTCGTTGTTGTTGCCGGCATTGATCCAGGTTTGCGGCTTGCCGTCGCGTACCAGGGTGTCCATGTTCATGAAGTGTATCCATTCGGCGCTGGCGCGGCGGCGCACCATCACCGCGTCGCCGGGCTGGAAGCCGGAGGCGTCGGAGACATGCAGGACTTGGCTGCCGGACGGCAGATAGCTGTCGGTGATGGCGGCCACGGCGCCGTTGGGCATCAGGCTGCCATTGGCGCCGCCCAGGCTCAGCATGAAGTGGCCGTCGCCTGCGGCCTTTAGCACGGTGCCGCCCGCGCCGGGACCGCTGCCGCGCAGCACCACGCCGTCCTGGTTGAGTTGGATCGGCGCATTCAGCAAAAACGTGCCGGGCGCCAGCAGCACCGCGCCGCGCACGCCTTTGACTGCCGGCAAGGCGGCTACCTTGGCCAGGGCGGCCTGGATGTTGGCGAGATCGCTGGCCGCGTCGCCGCTGGGCTGCACGGTCGCCTTCACCGGCGCGGTCGGCAGCGCCACGCCGCCGCCCATATAGCCGGCGCTGGAGAAGTCCATGATGCGGTCGCCGTTGCCGTTCAGCGTCGCATAGGCGAGGCCGCCGCGGCCATCGTCCTTGACCCACTGGCTGCGCGCACTTTCGCCGCCCCATAGCGCCTGGCAGGCTTGGGCGAAGGCTTGGTGGCGGATCGGCAGGGCAGTGGCCGCGTGGACGGCTTGGCCAGCGAGGGCGGCGGCGAGCGTCAGCGCCAGCCGCGTCATAGCGTGTTTCATGTGTAAGGGGTGTCCTGTCTGTAGGTGTTGGGGGACGAAGGCGCCGGCCGGCCATAGCGACCGTTTGTCATATTGATACCACGCACTATATGTAAAGGTCTGTTACAGGAAGGTGTCGATATGTAAGGGCTGGTCTTGTAGACAGGATGAAAAAAGCCCCGGCCACAAGGGCGCGGGGCAAGCTGGTGAAATCGGCAGCGAGGCGTCTCAGTGCGCCTGGCTGGTGTCGGCCACGCGCTTAGGCTTGGGCGCTAGCCAGATGGCGCAGGCGGCCACCACGAAGGACAGGCCGGCCAGCCAGAAGATCTGGTTGGTGGACAGCATGATGCTCTGCGTCTGCAGCGCATGCTCGATGGTGCCCCAGGCCGCGCCGTCGCTGATGCCGCCGCCGGTCAGCGCGCGCAGCGCGTCGCCGCTCGAGTCCACCATGCCGGCCAGCTCGGCGTGGTTATAGCTGGCCTTGTCGTCCCAGGCGGTGGTGACCAGCGAGGTGGCGAAGGCGCCGGACAGCGTGCGCATGAAGCTCATCAGGCCGGCGGCCGACGCCATTTCCGCCGGCTCCACGCTGGCCATGGCCAGCCCGGTCAGCGGCACAAAGAAGAAGGGCATGCCCAGGCCCTGGAACAGCAGCGGCAGCGCCACTTGCCAGAAGCCCATGTCGGTGGTGGAGAAGCTGCGGTACAGCGTGACGCAACCCAGCCACATCACGCCGCAAAACACCAGCTTGCGCGGGTCCAGCCGGGTGGACAGCTTGGCCGCGATCGGCGCCACCATCACGGCCAGGATGCCGCTCATCGCCGTGGCGTAGCCGGCCTGGGTGGCGGTGTAGCCCATATAGGTTTGCAGCCATTGCGGCGTCAGCACGGTGGCGCCGAAGAAGGAGCCGAAGGCCAGGGAGATGGTCAGCACGCTGGCCCAAAAGCCCCGATGGCGGAACACCCTGAGGTTGACGATGGGCTGGGCCTCGGTCAGCTCCCAGATCAGGAAGGCGGCGAAGCCGACCAGCGCGGCAATGGCCAGCGCCACGATCAGCGGCGAGCCGAACCAGTCCAGCTCTTTGCCCTTGTCCAGCATCAGCTGCAGCGAGGCCACCCACAGCATCAGCAGCGCCAGCCCCACCACATCCACGCGCAGCTTCACCACCTGGCTCTGGTAGCGCTTGAGCAGATTCCAGCCCAGCATGCCGCAGCCCAGGGCAATGGGGACGTTGATGTAGAAGATCCATGGCCAACTGGCCTGATCGCACAAGGTGCCGCCCAGGATCGGCCCCATGATGGGGGCGATCAGCGTGGTCATGCTCCACAAGCCTATCGCCGCGCCGGCCTTCTGCTTGGGGAAGATTTGCAGCAGCAAGGTCTGCGACATCGGCATCAGCGGGCCGCCGGCCAGGCCTTGCAGCACGCGGAACAGCACCAGCATCTCCAGCGAGCCGGCCAGGCCGCACAGGATGGAGAATACGCCGAACAGCAGCATGGAACCGACGAACAGCCGCACGGTGCCCAGCCGCGCCGCCAGCCAGCCGGTCAGCGGCACGGTGATGGCCTCGGCCACCGCGTACGAGGTGATGACATAGGTGCCCTGGCTGGACGACACCGCCAGGCCGCCGGCGATATTGGGCACCGACACGTTGGCGATGGTGGTGTCCAGCACCACCATGAAGTTGGCGGCGGCCAGCACCAGCGCCGCCAGCCACAGCATATTGCCGGTCAGCGGCTGCTGGATGCCGCCGGCCGCGGGATTCGCGCTAGACATGGCGGCCTCACTCGCTGACGTCGACGGCGGCTTCCATCGACAGCCCCACCTGCAGCGGATGGGCTTTCAGCTCGGCCGGGTCCAGCGCGATGCGCACCGGCAGCCGCTGCACCACCTTGATCCAGTTGCCGGTGGCGTTCTGCGCCGGAATCATCGCGAAGGCCGAACCGGAGCCGCCGGACAGGCCGGCCACCTTGCCGTGGTACACCACCTTGCCGCCGTAGAGGTCGGCGGTCAGCTCCACCGGCTGGCCGACGCGCACCTTGCTCAATTGCACTTCCTTGAAGTTGGCGTCCACATGCGCGGCCTGCAGCGGCACCACCGACATCAACGGCGTGCCGGACTGCACGCGCTGCCCCACCTGGGCCTGGCGCTTGGCCACCACGCCGTCCACCTGGGCGCGGATCACCGTGCGCGCGAGGTCCAGCTTGGCTTGGTCGCGCTTGGCGCGCGCCAGCGCGACTTCCGGGTTGTTGTCCACCGTGGTGTCTGCGGTCAGCGTCTGGTTGGCTTTCAGGCTGCCGACGGCGGCGCGGTAATTGGCTTCGCTTTGGCGGTTGGCGGCCTCGGCGGCTTTCAGATTGGCCTCGGCGGTGGCGTAGGCGTTCTGCGCGTTGCTCAGCTCCTCGCCGGAGACCGAGCCGCTCTTGGCCAGCGCCTGTCGGCGCTGCAAGTCGAGTTTGGCGCGTTGCAGGTCGGCGCGGGCGGCGGCCAATTGCGCCACGGAGCGGGCCTGATCGGCGCTGCGCGCCTGGGCCTGGGCCGATAAGCCTTCGTCGTTGGCGAAATAGCCTTTGACCCGGCGCTCGGCGCGGGCGAGATCGGCTTCGGCCTGGGCCAACGCCAGTTTGGCGTCGCTGTCGTTCAATACCACCAGCACGTCGCCGGCTTTCACCGGCTGGGTATCGACGACTTTGACTTCCTTGACGGTGCCGGCCACTTCCGGCGTCACCTGTGCGATTTCGGCGGCGGCATAGGCGTTGTCGGTGCTGACATGGCGGGAGGCGATCAGCGTCCAGTAAGCGCCGTAGGCGACGGCGGCGGTGGCCACCGCGCCGAACAGCAGGGTGAACAGCTTCTTGTGTTGCATGGGGTTGCCGGCGGCGGCGGGCGCTTCGGCGGCCGGCAGGGCTTGTACGTTTTCGCTCATGGTGGGTAGTCCTTGTTTCGGTTTGCCGGCGGCTCAGCGGGCGGGTTCGGATGGTTGATAGCCGCCGCCCAGCGCCTTGATCAGCGCGATGTCCAGCGAGAAGCGGCGGGCTTCCAGCGAAGCCAGGCCGCGGCGGCTGGCGATGACCGTGTCTTCTGTGTTCAGCACGTCCAGATAGTTGGCCAGGCCGCCCTGGTAGCGGTTCTGGCTGACGCGGTAGGCCTCTTCGGCGGTCTGCAGCGCCAGGCGGCGTTGTTCCAGCTGCGGCGTCAGCGAAGCCTGGCTGCTGACGGCATCGGCCACTTCGCGCAGCGCCTGGCTCAAGGTGGCGTCATAGCTGGCGACGGCGGCGTCGTAATCGGCGCGGGCCACGCGAAACTGGCCCTGCAACTGACCGCCGCGGAAAATAGGCAGATTGATCGCCGGGCCGATGCCGGCTATGCCGGAACCGCTCTTGGCGAACAGGTCCAGCCCCAGCGACTGGGCGCCGACGAAGGCGGTGAGATTGACGTTGGGGTAGAACTGGGCCTGAGCCACGTCGATGCGTTTGCCCGCGGCTTCGGCGCGGAGGCGGGCGGCTGCCAGATCCGGTCGGCGGCCCAGCAGCTCGGCCGCCAGCGTGGCCGGGAGCGGCTGGCCGCGAAACAGGCCGGATGCAGGGCGGGCGATGGCCAGGCCGCGGTCCGGCCCGGCGCCGATCAAGGCCGCCAGGCTGTGGCGTTGCAGCGCGATGCTCTCGTCGGCGGCTTCCAGGTCGGCGCGGGCGGCGGCTTCGCGCGATTCGGCCTGGCGCACGCTGCCCAGCGTCTCCATGCCCTGCCGCTGCCGCTCCCGCATCAGCGCCGCGGTGTGGCTGCGCACATCCAGCGCCTGGGCGGCGGCGTCGCGCTCGGCAAACAGCCGCGCCAGTTCGGCATAGCCGGCGGCCAGGGAGGTGGTCAGCATCAGCCGGGCCTCGGCCGCGTCGGCCTGGGCGGCGCTCAGTTCCGAGGTGGCGGCGGCGACGGCCGCGCGGTTCTTGCCCCAGAAGTCCAGCTCGTAGCTGAAGTCCAGCGTGGCGCGGCCGCTGGTGTTGAAACCCGTCGGCGCCGGCATGCCGTTGTTGTAGCTTTGTTTATCGCGGTTGATCGCCGCGTTCAGATCCATGCCGGGCCGCAAGGCGGCGCCGGCTTGCTGGGCCAAGCCCTCGGCGCGTTCGACGCGGGCGCGGGCGGCGGCGAGGTCCGGCGCTTGGCGCAGGGCCTCGTCCATCAACTGGCTCAACTGCGCGTCGTCGTATTTCAGCCACCATTGGCTGTCGGCCCATTGACCCTGGCTGGAGGGCAGGCTTTGGGTATTCTGGTATTGTTGCAGCGGTTTGGTTTGCGGCGCCGGGCCCATGTCGGGCAGCGCGGCGCAGCCGCTCAGCAGCGCCAGCGCGGCCAGCAGGCCGATGGCGGGCAGCGGATGCGGCGAAGGATGGGGGATGCTCATGGTCTCTATCCGGGTGTTATTGGTTTAAACCGTACGGTACGGTATAGTTATATTTCGAGCGAAATGCCCTGTCAAGAAAAATTGAACTGTACGGTTCAGTTTAAAGGTGGATATGCGTACAAAAAGCGAAAGCAAGCGTCAGGCGATCGTCGCCGCGGCGACCGAGGTGTTTCTGGAGCGCGGCTACGAGGCGGCGTCGATGTCGGAGATTTCCACCCGCGCCGGCGGCTCCAAGGCCACGCTTTACAACTATTTCTCGTCCAAAGAGACGCTGTTTCTGGAAGTGATGGCCTGTCTGGCCTCAGAGATGTCCCAGGTTTACGTCAGGCTGGTGCCGGGCGGCGACCTGGCGGCGGTGCTGCAGGATTTCGGCGAGGCGTATCTGGACAATCTGTTCAGCCCGGAGCTGCGCGCCTTGCGCGCCATCGTGATGGGCAGCTGCAGCCGCTCCGAAGTGGGGCTGCTGTTCTATGAAAACGGTCCCAAGGTCGGTTGGGGCAAGCTGGCGGAGTTCATGGCGGCGGAGATGCGGGCCGGCCGCCTGCGCGAGGCGTCGCCATGGACGGCGGCCATGCATTTTCACGGCCTGCTGCATGCCGAATGCCAGGTGGCGATGATCACCGGCCTGGTGGATGAACTGGCGCCTAAGGCGAGCCGGCCTGCCTGGGTGGCGTCGGCGGTTGAAGTGTTCCTGATCGCCTACGGCAAGCCTGCCGCCTGAGCCTATCGGTTTCGCCAGACTCGGCGCGAAGCTATTTCCAGCCTTGCAGCCATTGCGCGGCGTCGGTCAGCGCGCGCCACGGCAGCTCGGTTCGGCGGCGGGTGTAGACGGCCTCCAGCGTCACCGTCTGCACCGGGCCGTCTGGCGCGTGACGGTTCAGCGCCACCACCAGGAAGTGCTTTTCCTTGTTTCGCGGCGCGGCGGCGGTCCATTTGCTGTTCAGCAGCTTGTCCGGATTCAGGCGCGTCTTAGTTGTCGGCACGGTTCTGCTCTACCCAGATCAGCTGCTCGGCCGGCACCTTCAGTTTTGCCGCCACCGCCAGCAAGGCCGTTTTGGCGGCAGCCGGAGGCTGCTTGTCGCGCGCGAGCAGCCATAGATAGTCCTTGTCCGGCCCCACCACCACCGACCAGCGGTAGTCCGGGTCCAGCGCCGCCACATGGTAGCCGCCGTAGAACGGCCCGAAGAACGATACCCGCAGCGAGGCGACATCGGACAGGCCATTGAACCAGGCCTTGCCCACCGCTTCGCGCCAGCCGGCGATGGCGGGGTCATAGCCGCGGTTGAGCACGCGGATGCTGCCGTCCGGGTTCAGGCTGTAGTCGGCGCTGACGGCGGTCAGGCCGCGCTCGAAGCGGTGGTCCAGCCGGGCGATCTCGTACCAGCGGCCCTCATAGCGAGTCAGCTGGAAGGGCCGCACCGGGGCGATGCCGGGCGGCGGCTCGGTGTCGCAACCGGCGAGCAGGGCGGTGGCCAGGGCGAGCAGCGTGATGCGTTGTTTCCACATATTGGTTCTCATCATCGGTCTTGAGTTTGGCGCGGGGGCGGCTTGTGCCGTCTGCGCGCGCTCATGCGGTGCCCCACAGCGCGCGGTAGCGGCCTTGGGCATCGTGTTCCGCCGCCTGACGCTCGGGATTGAAGCGGCGGCCGCCGCGCGGATCGGTGCCGCGGCCGGCGATGTACAGCCAGTTGCCCTGGTTGCTGTATGCGTCGTAATCGATCAGCTGCGATTCAAACCAGGCCGCGCCGGCGCGCCAGTCGCCGCCGCACTCGTAAATCAGATAGCTGGCGGCCACCTGGCGCAAGCGATTGGACAGATAGCCGCTGGCGCTCAGCTCGCGCATGGCCGCGTCCACCAGGCTCTGGCCGGTTTCGCCTTTTCGCCAGCGCTGGAACGCCGCCGCATCATGCGCGGGCGGCGGCAGGGCCGACAGGCCGGCGGCGTGATAGAGCCGCGCGCCATGCCGCAGGTGGAGGAAGCGGAAGTCATCGCGCCACAGCAGCTCTAAGCCTATCCAGCCGCTGCCTTCGCTGGCGCCATGCCGGGCTTCGAACGCTTTCAGCATCTGCCAGACCCGGCGCGGCGACAGCGCGCCGCTGGCCAGCCATGGAGACAACTTGCTGGAAAAGTCGACGCCGTACAGCCGGTCGCGCGTCGCCTTGTAGCGATGCGGCAGCCCGCGCGCCAGGTATTGCTGGAAATGGGCGCGCGCCGCCGCTTCGCCGCCATGGCATGCCGGCAGATGGTAGGGGAAGGACGAGCGCGGTTCGATGGCCGCCGGCGTGCGGGCAGGCGGTTCGCGCGGCGTCCAGCCGGCCGGCAGGGGCGGCAAGGCGGCTGGAGCGTCTTGCGGCGGCAGGGGCTGAGGTCCGGCTTGCTCCAGCGCGCGGCGGAAGGCGGTGAACACCGGCGGCAACCGTTCGATGGCAAACGGCAGCTGCTCCGGCAGGTACAGGCTGGACTGCCAGATTTCGCACACCTGCAGGCCGGCTTGGCGCAGCGCCAACACTTCGGCCTCTTCTTCCGGCGCGGCGATGCGCTCGCATACCACGCGATCGGCGCCGACCTCGCGCGCCAGCGCCGGCAAGACGATCTCCGGCAGGCCTTGCAATTCGCACAGCGCGCTGCCGCGGTGGCTCAAGGCCGCGCGCAGGCTATCCAGGGCCTGGCCGATGAAGGCGGCGCGGTGGCGGCCCAGACGCGGAAAGTCCCAGCCGCTGTCGCGGGCGGGCCGGTGGCAATACACCGGCAGCAAGGCGGCGGAGCCGCAGGCGGCCAGCAAGGCCGGGTTGTCGTCCAGCCGCAAGTCCTGGCGCAGCCAGTACAGCGTCGCGCTCATGGCTGGCCTGCCCGCTGGCGGCGGCAGCGTTCGGAACAGTATTTGACTGCGTTCCAATCGCGCTGCCATTTCTTGCGCCAAACCATGGTTTTGCCGCAGGCGGCGCAGCGCTTGGCCGGCAGCGCGGCCTTATTGCCGCGGAAAGCCGGCTTCATGCCGGCACCCGCAATTTCTTGCGCATCCAGGCGACGGGCAGTCCCAGTAGCGGAATCTTCTCGAACAGCTCTTCCGCCGCGTCCCAGTAGTCGCGGTGCAGCATCACCTTGCCGTCGGCGTCGAAGCGCAGATGGCTGCCGCCATGGATATTGACGCGGCGGCCGGCATAGGCAAAGTCGAAATCCCAGGTGATGAAGGCCTGATCGCCATCGCGCAGCGCGTGCAGCACGGTGAAGCGCGGCTCGTCCACGGTCTTGAACATGTGGCGGAACACCGCTTCGATGGCGACGACGCCGCGCACATCGTTGAACGGGTCTTTGAAGCGGGCCTCGTCCGCGTAATAGCGGCTAATCTCGCCCAGGCTGTCCGGCGTCAAGGTCTGGAACCAGTCCAGCAACGCCTGCCAGGCGTCGGGAGAAGGGATGCGTTTCATCAGCGTGCCAACCTCGTCAACAAGGGTAGCCGCAGCCAGTACGGCAGCAGCTGCAATAGCTTCAGCCACAGGGTGAAGCGCCAGGGAAAATGGATTTCGAAACGGCCGCGCGCCAGGCCGCGCATGATGTTGCCGGCGGCGGCGCGCGGCGTCAGCAAGCCGGGCATGGCGAAGTCGTTCTTGGCGGTCAGCGGCGTGGCGACGAAGCCGGGATTGACCAGATATACCGCCAAGCCCAGGGGCTTGAGTTCGGCGTACAGGATTTCCGCCAGGTTGATCAGGGCCGCCTTGCCCGGCCCGTACACCACCGCGCCCGGCAGGCCCACATAGCCGGCCACGCTGGCGATCAGCGCCACGCCGCCGCGGCCTTGCCGTGCCATCGTCGGCAGCACCACTTCCAGGCCGAGGTAGACGCCGAGCAGATTGGTGTCGAGCAGGCGGCGGGTTTCCTCGGCATGCAGGTCCAGGCTGGTCTGCGGCCGGTAGTCGGCGGCGCAGAACACCACCAGGTCCGGCAGCGCGGCGTCGGCTTCCAGCCGCGCCCAGGCCGAGCGCCACGAAGCGGGGTCGGTCACCTCCAGCGTTTCCACCCGCGCGCCGGGGCGGCCGTCGGCCACGGCATGCATGGGCGCGGCGCGGCGCGCCGACAGGATCACGTCCGCGCCGGCGTCCAGCAGTTCCGCCGCCAGGGCGGCGCCGATGCCGCTGGACGCGCCTATCACCCACACCCGGCGCGCTCGCCAGTCCGGTATCGCCGGGTTCAGGCGCAGTTTCATGGCGCAGACTCCGGTTTGCGGAAAAACAGGGTGACTTCGCCGAGCGGGAAGCCGAACTTGCTCATGGTGGCGCGGTTGAGCAGGCTGTTGTCGTCCTGCAGGAACATCCAGTCGTCAAACTGGACGTCGTATTCCTTGCCGTCCACCGGCAGCCGCAAGGTATAGCGCCAGCGCAGCGCATTGCCTGCCGCTTCGCCCTGCGCCTCGCCCACCACGTCGGCGGCCTGGCCGCGCCAACGGCCGCCGCCCAGCGGCTGCAAGTGCCAGACGCGCTGCTGCCGCGTGCCGTCGCTGTACTGGAAACGCTCGTTCAGCACCACCTCGTCGCCGCGGCGTTCGCCGTCCATCGCCACGGTAAAGCGTTTGATCAGGCGGCCCTGGCGGTCCTGGAACATGCCCCAGGCCTCGGTCTTGCCGAGGAAAAACCGGCCCGGGTCCAGCAGCGGGCGGTTGGCGGCGTAATCGCTGACAGCAGGGCCGGCGCAACCGGCCAGCAAGGCGACCATGGCGAGCAGAGGCGGGCGGCGCATGATTCAGCTCCTTTGCAGCAAGAATTGCGACACGCCGATGCGGCCTTCGTCGAAACCGGCCTCGCAGTAGCACAGATACAGCCGCCACAGGCGGATGAAGGCCTCGTCGAAGCCCTGGGCGCGCACCTCCGGCAGCCGCGCTTCGAAGGCGGACCGCCAGCGGCGCAGCGTCTCGGCGTAGTCGGGGCCGAAGTCCAGACGGTTGCGGCAGGCCAGGCCGCGCTGTTCCGCCGAGCGCTGGAAGCGTTCGCGGCTGGGCAGCATGCCGCCGGGAAAGATATAGGCCTGGATGAAATCGGCTTCGGCGCGGTAACGCTCAAATCGCGCTTCTTCGATGGTGATGCTTTGCACCAGGGCGCGGCCGCCGGGCTTCAGGCAGCGGCGCAGGGTGTCGAAATAGCCGTCCCAGTAGCGCTCGCCCACCGCCTCGAACATCTCGATCGACACGATGGCGTCGTACTGGCCGCGCAGGTCGCGGTAGTCCAGCCATTCCAGCCGCGCCAGCGGCTCCTGGGCCAGCCGGGCTTGGGCGAAGTCCAGCTGCGCCTTGGAGAGGGTGATGCCATGCACGGCCGCGCCGCGCCGCGTCGCATGCTCGGCGAAACCGCCCCAGCCGCAGCCGATTTCCAGCACGCGCATGCCGGGCTTCAGTTGCAGTTCGTCGCAGATGCGCTGGTATTTGGCGGCCTGGGCGTCGGCCAGCGAGCGGCGGTAATCGCCGTCGAACCAGGCGCTGGAGTAGGTCCAGCTCGGGTCCAGCCACAGCCGGTAGAAATCATTGCCGATATCGTAGTGGGCATGGATGTTGCGGCGGCTGCCGCGCCGGCTGTTGCCGCGCAGCGCATGGCGCAGCCGGTGCCACAGCCGGCTGGCCAGCCGGCCGAGCGCCCCCAGCTGCAGCGCGTCCTCGTTGCGCAGCGCCAGCCGCAGCAGGGCGGTCAGGTCCGGGCTGTCCAGCCAGCCGTCGCGGTAGGCTTCGGCAAAGCCGATATCGTCGCCCTGCAGGATGCGGGCGCAGGCGCGCCAGTCAACCAGGATCAGGCTGGCATCGGCCGGCTGCTTGGGTTGGCCGAACCATAATTCCTCTCCATCCGGCGTGGTCAGTCGCAGGCTGCCGTGACGCAGCCTGGCCAACAGCGACAGCAGCACGCGGCCGGCGGCGGGGAGGTCGGGACGGGATTGAGCGAGGGGTTGGCTGGCGCTCATGGGGCGGTCTCCTGGCCGCGGCTGAGCGTCGCGGCGGGGGGATGGGGTTTGCGGAAAAACGGCACGCGCTTGAGCCACAGCCGCAGCGCCTGCCAATGTATGCGTGCGACGACTCCCAGCGTCAGCAGCGGCTGCCGCAGCAGCGCGCGCAGGGCGCGGCCGGAGGTCAGCGCGGCCATGCTGCCGGATACCGCGGTATGGAGCAGCGCGCCGGCCTCGTCGTGATAGTCGATGCGCACCAGGGCATGGCCGGCTCGTTCGACGAAACGGAAGCGGTAATGGCCTTCGACGCGGCAAAACGGCGAGACGTGCAGCAGCTTGCGGCAGACCAGCTGGCTGGCGGGCTGGATGGCGCCGCCGCGCTCGGCGCTGAGCAGATAAGCATGATGTTCGCCGAAGGTATTGTTTACTTCGGCCAGCACCGCGCGCAGCTCGCCTGCCGCGTCGTGGCAGTACCAGAAGCTGACCGGGTTGAACACGTGGCCGAATACGCGCGGGAAAGTCTGCAGCCACACTTCGCCATCGGCCGGCAGGCCGGCCTCCGCCAGCCGGGCGCGTATCCACGGCAGCAGCGGGCTGCCGTCGCGCGGGCCGTAGTCGGCGGTGCGCAGCATCAAGGGCCGCCAGCGGTCGACGCCGAAACAGAGGCTGGACAGCCGCTCCAGCGCCGACAGCTTCAGCCGCAGGCAGAACACCGGGTAGACAAAGCGGTTGCGCGCCGGGCGCAGCCTATGGTGCATGACCTGTCCGGTGATCAGATAGGCGTCGGCCATGTCAGATCCTCGCCCAGTCCGGCGCCAGGCCAAAGTCCGCCGCCACCCGCAGCGCCGACTTCAGCCCGTCTTCGTGAAAGCCGTAGCCGGTCCAGGCGCCGGCGAACCAGCAGGCGTGGCGGCCCTGGATGCCGCGCAGGCCGCGCTGCGCGGCGATGGCGTTGTCGTCCAGCAGGGGGTGCTGGTAGGCGAAACGGCCCAGCACCTTGTCCGCCGCCGGTTGCCGCGGCGGGTTCAGAGTGACGATGACCGGCGTGTCCAGCGGCAGCGGCTGCAGGCGGTTCAGCAGATAGCTGACGCCCACGGCCTGGCCGTCGTCGTGGCTGTCGCCGATGAAATTCCAGGCGGCCCAGGCGCGATGGCGGCGCGGCAGCAGCGTGTCGTCCCAATGCAGCACGGCCTCGTTGGGCTGGTAGCGCACGGCCTGCAGCACCGCGCGCTCGCGCTCGTCGGCGTCCACTAGCAAGCGCAGCGTCTGCGGGGCATGGGTGGCGAACACCACCGCGTCGAAGGTTTCCTCGCTGGCTTGGGTCAAGACGCGGGCTTGGCCGTCCACCCGGCTGACGCGCAGCACCGGGGTGCCCAGACGGATGTCGTCGAGGCCGGCGGCGATCTTGTCCACATATTGCCGCGCGCCGCCCGGCACCGTGCGCCATGGCGGGCGGTTGCGGATCTGCAGCAGGCCGTGGTTCAGGCAAAAGCGCAGAAAGGTTTCCGCCGGGAAGGCCAGGATGTCGCGGCAGGGGCTGGACCAGATGGCGGCCGCCATCGGCAGCAGGTAGTGATCGCGGAAGCGGCGTCCGTAGCCGCCGGCGTCCAGCAGCTCGCCCAGCGTCAACGGCGATTGCACCGCGCGCGCCAGATTGCGCTCGGCCTCGCGGTTGAAACGCAGGATGTCGCCCAACATGCCCCAGAAGCCGGCGGACAGCAGATTGCCGCGCTGCGCGAACACGGTGTCCAGATTGCTGCCGGCCCATTCCAGCCTGCCGTGGTCCAGCGACACGCTGAACGACATTTCGGTGGGATGGCTGGGGATGTCCAGCTCCCGGAACAGCGCGATCAGATTGGGGTAGGTGCGCTCGTTGTACACCAGGAAGCCGGTATCGACGGCGAAGCGCAGGCCGTCCACCTCCGCATCGACGGTATGGGTGTGGCCGCCGAGATAGTCGTTGGCTTCAAACAGGGTCACCAAATGGCGGCGCGCCAGAAAATGCGCGGAGGCCAAGCCCGAAATGCCGCTGCCGATGACGGCGATGCGTTGTCGCTGCTGTGTGTTCACCGTGGATCCTGTATGGAAAAAGCGGGTGCAAGCCTTGCTTGGCAGCCTGGGTCGGCTGCTTTATATTCAGAATATAACTGGTAAGAAAAAAATGCTACTACTTAGTAAAAGGTGTTACTGATGGGTATTCTCGGCAGGCTCAGCTTCAAGGATCAGGCATTCAAGCTGAGAGAACAGGCGGTGCTGGACGCCACCACCCGCATGCTGGCCAGCAAGGGCTTCGACTTGATGACCATGGACGACGTGGCGGGCGAGGCCGGCATCTCCAAGCCCAGCCTGTACAAGCATTTCAAGTCCAAGGACGAGCTGGCCACCGAGGTGATGATCCGCCTGCTGGACGATGCCCAGGCCTACCTCGCCGCGCAGGACGCCGCGCTGAGCCCGTTGGGCCGGCTGCGCGATTTGCTGGCCTGGGCGCTGCGGGTGCGCCTGTCCGGCGGCCTGCCCTTTTTGCCGTCCACCAGCCCGCAGGTGCGCGGCATGCTGACGCGCAGCCTGCGTTATGTCAGCCGCGCCATCAAGCTGCATAAAACTTTGCAGGGCATCGTGGAGCAGGCGAAACAGGCCGGCGAGCTGCGCGCCGAACTGCCCGCCGACGTGATTCTGTACAGCTACTACGCCCGCACCTGCGATCCGGCGGTGGAATACCTGCGGGTCTACGGCAAATACGCGGACGAGGAGATTATTCGGCACATGCTGGCGGTTTGTTTTGAAGGGATGGCCGATAGGGCAGGGGGATGAGCTTGAAATGACATGTGAGACAATGGCGGTTTCATTCCGACCGGACGCTCTCGATGGATACCGCGCTGTTTCGCTCGCTGTTTCGCTGCAAATCCTGGGCCGATGAAGAGCTGTACGCGATGGTGGCGACGCTTGACGCGGCGGCTCACCCAGAGAAGCGCCATACCGCCATCCGCATCCTCAACCATATCCACGTGGTGGACCGCATCTTCCGCGGCAATCTGAGCGGCCAGCCGCATGGCTACGCCGCCACCAATACCCCGGACACGCCGGAACTGACCGAGCTGCTGGCCGCGGTGCGTGAAACCGACGCCTGGTATGTGGAATACTCCTGCTCGCTGAGCGCGGACGAACTGGCCGAGGCCATAGGCTTCACCTTCACCGATGGCGGCCACGGCCGGATGAGCCGGGCCGAGATGCTGCTGCAGGTGATCACCCACGGCGGCTACCACCGCGGCGCGGTGGGGCGTCTCCTGGCCGATTGCGGCATCCAGCCGCCGCGCGACATCTACACCCGTTACCTGCACGACAGCGAGCCGGCGCGCCGTCAGCCGAGTTGAATCCGCTGCGGGTGTGGTAATTACTCCACATCAAGATATCTCTCGCAAAATATTCATCTTGCGCTTGTACAGCCTTGTTACAATTGCCGCCGATATTCCGTCGGTATGGGTTCAAGGCGGATTCGATGAGTGAATCTGCTGCGGTATCGTCGTTTCGCCCGGCAAGTGGGTTGGCCGGGCTTTCCCTTTTTTATTTCAGGAAGCCAGCAAGATGTTCAAGAACTGGTCGGTCAAACAGAAAATTCTGGTCAGCGTGGCGCTGATCCTGCTTGTTTCGCTGGCGATCGCCGGCGTGGTGTCCACCCGCATGTTCAAGACCGCGTTGACCGAGCGGCTGGAGCAGCACGAACTGAAGGCGACGGTGGAAGCCATCCGCAACGAACTGGACGCGTCCATCTCGCTGCCCTTGAGCCAGACCCGCCAGATGGCGGCCAACACCTATCTCTTGGACTGGACCGCCGCCGGCGAGCCGGAATCCGGCGTGGCCGCCTGGCAGCATTACGCCAAGGCGCTGATGCAGACCTCCGGCGCGTCCATCATCTCCTGGACCTCCGAGGCGACCCTGAACATCTACATCGATCACGGCACGGTCAAGGCGGACCCCAAGGGCAACGACAAGTGGCTGGCCGACTTCCTGGCTTCCGGCCGCGAGAGCCAGTTCACGCTGGGGTCGGAAACCGGCAAGCAGCAGGTGATGATGTTCGTCAACGTGCTGGCCAACAAGGACAAGCCGGGCCATCGCGCCGTGGCCGCCCTGGGCTTCGACGTGACGCAGATGGCTGAGCGCGTGCGCAAGATGGCTGTGGGCGAGCATGGCCAGGTCTATGTGGTGGACGCCGGCGGCCAAGTGCGCCTGCACCGCGATCCGGCGCTGATGCAGAATAAAACCCTGCTGCCCGGCCTGCCGGGCATGGCTGGGGTGGCGCCGCAATTGCTGAATAAATCCGGCTTCAATCTGGCGCATTTCAATGGCCCGGGCGGCCCCACCATCGTCGCCTCCAGCTATATGCCCAGCGCCGACTGGTTCGTGGTGGTGGAAATGGACGCGGACGAAGTCTACGGCGCAGTGACGCGCACCATTGCCTGGGTGGTGGGCGTGGATGCCGTGGTGCTGGCGTTGTCGCTGCTGTTGATCTGGTGGGTGTCCGGCTTCATCAGCCGCCCGCTGGTGGAGCTGCGCAATGCTATGCGCTCGCTGAGCTCCGGCCACGGCGATCTGACCCTGCGCCTGCCGGTGCAGAGCGGTGATGAAACCGGCCAAGTGGCCGAAGCTTTCAACCGCTTCATGGAGCAACTGCGCGCCATGTTCCTGCAGGTGCGCGAGCAAAGTGCGCAGCTGCACCGCAGCGCCGGCGAGTTGACGCGCATGACGCAAAGCCTGTCCGAGGGCTCGCGCTACAACGCCGACCTCAGCGAAACCACCGCCGCCACCATCGAACAGCTGTCGGTCAGCGTCAGCCACATTGCCGGCAACTGCCACGGCACGGCCGAGGCGGTGGAACAGGCCGGCGCGCTGTCCTCGCAAAGCGCGGAGGCGGTGGGCAAGGTCAGTGTGGAAATCGGCTCCGTCGCCGCCTCCATGGACGAGGTGAAAGCGGTGATGGAAGAGCTGGAGCGCCGCTCCACCGAAGTGGGCAGCATCGCCGGCGTGATCAAGGACATCGCCGACCAGACCAATCTGTTGGCGCTGAACGCGGCGATCGAGGCCGCCCGCGCCGGCGAGCAGGGCCGCGGCTTCGCCGTGGTGGCCGATGAAGTGCGCAAGCTGGCCGAGCGCACCAGCCAGGCCACGGTGGAAATCGACGAAATGGTGGATGGCATGCAGCAAGGCTCCGGCCAGGCCCGCGAACGCGTGGCGCGGACTTACGGCGCGGTGCAAGGCGGCGTGCAGCTGGCCGAGGAAGCGCAGCGCCAGATCGCGGAGATCCAGTCCAGCATGCAGCTGGTGGTGCGCCAAGCGGCGGAAATCCGCGACGCGGCCAGCGAGCAGTCCAAGGCTACCGAGGACATGGCGCGCACGGCGGAGCAGATGTCCAGCCAAGCTACTCAGTCCGACGCCGAAATCACCCGCGCCGGCCAAGTGGTGGCCGATCTGGAAAAACTGTCGCAATCGCTGGAGCAGGTGGTGGGGCGGTTCAAGCTTTAACCGCCTGCACACAATGTTTTGCGGGGAACAGTGCGTTTGCAATGCGCCCAGTCCCTTCAAGCCTGCCGCTGGGTGGCAGGCCCGAGGTTTTAAGCGGCTGCCTGTTTGAGCCCCGCGACGTTAGCGCGGGGCGAGTTCAGCCGCGCCTCGGGCATGACGGGACCCGGCGGGAAGCCGCAGGCCAGGCTTGCAGGGTGGCCTTTAGGGGTGGAGGGGATATTTGGCCACACAAATATCCCCTCCCTGCATGCCGGGCAGCCCCGGCATTGAAAATCATCATCCACGAAGCGGATTCGAACATAAAGCCGCTACGGCAAACCGTAGCGGCTTTTTCATGACCGGGATAAATCAGTAACCCACGGTGAAGCGGCTGCGCGGATGCTCGCCTTTTTCCAGCTCGTCTATCATGGCCACGGCGTAATCTTCCACCGAGATGCGGCTGTTGCCTTCGGCATCGACCAAGAGCTGGTCTTGGCCCAGGCGGAACTGGCCGGTGCGCGCGCCCGGCTCCAGCATCGCCGACGGGCTCAGCAGCGTCCAGTTCAGTTCGGTTTCGGCGCGCAGCAGGTTCAGCGCTTCGCGCGCGCCCAGCGCCGAGGCCTTCCATTGCTCCGGAAATTCCGGGGTATCCACCAGCTGCACGCCGGGGGCCACTTCCAGGCTGCCGGCGCCGCCGACCACCAACAGGCGCGGGGCCTTGGCTGCGGCGATGATGGCGCGCACGCCCTTGACGTAGTAGTCGAACTGCTCTGCCTGGGCGTGGCCGCTGAAGGCGCTGATCACGGCGTCGAAGCCTTTCAGCTGCTCGGCCAGCGCGGCGCTGTCCTGCACATCGGTTTTCACGGCGGCGAGCTTGGCTTGCGCTGCGATGCGTTCCGGGCGCGATACCAACGCGGTGACGTGGTGGCCGCGGGACAGGGCTTCCTTCAACAGGGCGGAACCGACATAGCCGCTGGCGCCGATCAGTGCGATTTTCATGGTGATACTCCTTGATGGGAAATCTGGTTGAGGCGCCGCGTCGCAGCGCTGATGGAGTGCATCATGCGCTTTTGAATTGATTCGATAAACGGCTGAAACCATAATTGATTGTTATTGAAAAATTGACAGTTGATATGGCGAGAGGCGTAGGGGGCAATCTGGAAGGGCTGCGAATCTTCGTGGCGGTGGCAGAGGCCGGCGGCTTCACCGCCGCCGCGGAGCGGCTGGGCATGACCAAGGCCAGTGTTAGCCTGCAGGTGGGCCGGCTGGAGGCGCAGCTGGGCGCGACGCTGTTCACCCGCACCACGCGGCGGGTGAAGCTGACCGAGGCTGGCCAGACCTTGTATCTTGACGCCCAGCCGGCCTTGGCGGCCTTGCGCGATGCGCTGCTGCAGGCCGGCCACGGCGCGGTGGAGTTGTCCGGCGTGTTGCGGCTGACGGCCCCGGTCAGCCATATGGCGGAATCGGTCGCGCCGGCGGCCACCCAGTTCATCCGCCAGCATCCCAAGCTGCAGCTGGAGCTGCACGCCAGCGACCATATGGTGGATCTGGTGGCCGCCGGGATGGACTTGGCGATCCGGCTGGGCACTTTGCGCGATTCCTCGCTGCGGGCGCTGAAACTGGGGGAGTTCGCCCAATTGGCGGTGGCCTCGCCGGCTTACCTGAAGGCGCGCGGCACGCCGGTGCGGCCGGAGGAACTGGCCGATCACGACTGGGTGGCGTTGACGCTATTGAAAACACCGCTGAGCTGGCCGTTCAGCGGGCCGGCGGGCGAGGAGGCGACAGTCAGGACGCGGGCGCGCATCAAGGTGGACTCCGCGGCCTCGCTGCGCACGCTGCTGCTGGCCGGGGCCGGCGTGTCGGTGCTGGATTCATTCAGCGTGCAGGACGACATCCGCCAGGGGCGGCTGGTCCATCTGCTGCCGCAGTGGACGCTGCCCAAGGGCGGCGTCTACGCGGTGTTTCCGCCGGGCCGCCACGCGCCGGCGGCGGCGCGCGCCTTCGTCGAGTTCTACCGCGTATTGCTGGCGCGGCCGTCGCTGTCCGGCTGAGCCCGGTTGTCCGGCAGCGCCGCGGCCACCCGCGGCAGTACGAAGTCGATGAAGGTCTGGTACTTGCGCGATAGCGGCGTGCGGAAAGGATGGACCAGATAGATGGGCCAGTAGTCGCAATGCCAGTCCGGCAAGACCCGAACCAGCTCGCCGCTTTGCAGGTGGCGCGCTACCGCGTAGTCGGCCAATAGCGTGATGCCATGGCCGGTCAGCGCCAGGTCGGCGCGCAGCGGGTAGTCGTTCAGATACAGTTGCGCGCCCACCGGCTGGCGCAGCAGCTGCTCGCCCTTTTTCAGCAACAGGCCATCGCGTTGTTCCGATTCCATCACCAGCAAGCGATGCGCGGCCAGGTCCGATGGCTGGCGGATGGCTGGATGGCGCGCCAGATAGGCCGGCGACGCGTACAGGTTTTCGCTGGCGTAGCCGGCCAGCCGCGCCACCAGGCTTTCATCATGCACGGTGTGCGAGCGCGCCGAGCGCAGGCAGAAGTCCAGCACATCGGCCACCGGGTCCTGCAGGCGGTTGTTGACCTGCAGCGACAGCTGCAATTCCGGATACAGGGCCGCCATCTCGCTCAATGCCGGTCCCAGCACGTATTGTGCCAGCGATGAAGTGGTGCTGATGGTCAGTGGCCCGGCCAGGTCGCTCTGGGTCTGGTCCACCGCCATCCGCGCCTGCGCCATGGTTTCCCGCAGCCGCGCCGCGTGCGGCCGCAGCCGCTCTCCGGCCTCGGTCAGCGCCACCTTGCGCGTGCTGCGCAGCGCCAGCACCGCGCCCAATTCACGCTCCAAATCCTTGACGCGTGAGCTGACCAGGCTCTTGTGGCAGTCCAGCAAATCGGCCGCGGCGGTGAAACTGCCGGCGCGCGCCAGCGCGTCGAAGGCCAGCAGATTGTCGGGCGAGGGCATTGTTTTCATATCAGGACAATTGGTCCGGGATTGCGCGTTTATCTGGCACATTGTAGCGACTATTCTGGCATGCATCCTCAACCTGACATGAAAGGCGAGGCGCCAGATGCGCTACCTCTACCGCTTGTACCCGTGGCTGTTTCAACGCGAAATCGCCCAGCGCTGCCGCTTCAGCCGGCGGCGTCATTGGGAGATGGAGGCGCGGCGGATTTTCCTATGAGGCGCATGACGCTTAGTGATGAATCGCCAGACACTCCAAGTGATGAAGAATCATTGCTCATGCCGTGAATGGTTGACAGCTGTATTACAAGCCTATAAGATGCGCCGCTCTGGAGGGATTCCCGAGCGGTCAAAGGGATCAGACTGTAAATCTGACGGCTCTGCCTTCGAAGGTTCGAATCCTTCTCCCTCCACCAGATTCAGCAAAAAGCCAGGCCTCGCGCCTGGCTTTTTTGCGTTTTCAGCGGCGCGGCGGGCATAATCGCCGGCATTGTCTAGCGGAGTGGGAAATGAGCATGATCATTGCGGAATCGCGGGTGGAATCCATGGTAGTGCATCGGGTGGGCAACCCGACGCGCGGCGAGCCGCTGCAGCTGTCCGAACGCACCACGCTGGTGGATGAGGCGGTGTCCGGCATGCTGCTGGACGGCTATCTGAAGGGCATCGTGTCCGATCGCAAGAAGCACCAGTTCGTCCACGAGACCGATCTGAACCTCAACGAGATCTATCACTACAGCCGCCAGTTTTTCCGCGGCGAGATCGATTTTCTGGAAGTCTCGCAGCGCATCGCCAAGCATTTGTACGGCCGCTCGCAGCACCCCAATATCAGCGCCGGCGACTTGCTGGTGATCCAGTTTGCCGGCCTCACCGACGGCGAACGCGAGGTGCGGGCGCTGGGGGTGTTCAAGTCCGAGATCCGCGACGACTTCCTCACCATCATCGAAGGCGGCGGCGTGTTCGACATCAGCCACGCTTCCGGCATCAACCCGCGGCTGATAGACAAGGGCGCGCTGATCCTGGAGCACGGTCCTACCGTTTATGCGGTGGACCGCTTGAGCCGCGAGGCCAAGTTTTGGCTGGACGATTTCCTCAAGGCGCTACGCGTGCCGGACAAGGCGTCCAGCAGCAAGATGCTGGCCAGCGTGGTGGAGCAGCTGTCGAGCGAAATCGAAGACCCGATGCAGCAGGCGCGCTTCAAGGACGAGCTGCTGACCCTGGTGGAAAGCCAGCCGGAGGAGGTGCAGGCCAAGGCGCTGACCGCCGCCGCCGAGCGCTTTGTGCCGCGCGAACAGGTGGAGGAGGCGCTGGGCAGCGCGGCGGAATCCTACGGCTTTGAGCTGGACGACGAGGCGCGGCTGCCGGCCAAGGGCGTGGCCAAGCAGCTGGAGAAGACGCTGTCGCGCTACGGCGTGGGTCACGGCATCAGCGTGCTGTTGCCGTCCGGCATCACCTTGAAGAACATCCAGTCGCAGAACGATGGCGAAGGTGGGCTGACGCTGACGCTGTTCTTGAACAAGCGCGATCTGTAAATCCGGCTAGGTTCAAAACAAAACGGCGACGGTCGCAAGGCCGTCGCCGTTTGTGTTTTCTGAATCCCGCTTAGAGCCGCTAACCAAACCTCGTTAGAGAACCTGAGCCAACGCGCTGACGCAGGCAGTACTGAGAGGATGGCAAGGAGGCGCTGTGTAGGATCAGGGATTTTGCTTAGCGCATGGTGAACTCGACCGACCATTCCAGCGTGGCCGGATTGTAATAGGTGATTTCGGCGTTGCAGAAGGCGCCGCCGCTGCCGGTGGCCGTCTTGTTCCATTGCGGCACTTTCGGAATGACGCCGTTATTTAAGAGGCCGCCCGGCTTGGGCGCGTTGACGAAGGTGGTACGGAATTCGCATTGACGGATGCCGTCGGTGTAGCGGACGAAGGCATAGTTGACGTCGGGGCTGAGTGGGCTGCTGACAAGATAGGTGTCGCTGGAGTTGGCCTTGACCAATTTACCGGGCTTGGGTGCGGCATTGGCATAGGTTTCGTTCTCATTTTTGCCGATTGGCTGGTAGCTGACATCCCTTTGGCTTTGATTTTTGAATGTGATGGTAACGGCAGGGCCTGCCAGTATGCTAGTTGAGACGATCGACAGCGCGAGTGCAGTCAGAAGGTGCTTGCGTTTCATATTGGTTTTGCTTGCGGGTTAGAAATAGAGCCTTTGTCTAACTGGCGAATGGGCAACCAGATTGCGTCCTCTCGATCGTGATCCACGATCTCAGGTTCTAGTCTGATTCGATTTTTCAACTGTTCGACGTAATCTGATGGATAACGCGCCTGTTCTAATACCGGCAGGTTCTGATAATGGCGCAATACTTCCTCGAAGAATCCACGCCGGGTGCCAGAGCTTTCATATTCTGCACGGGCGGCTTGTACTGCTTGGCGTCGCCAGGCTTGTTCCAGATCGCTGGCGGCATAGTCTGCGGCGCGCCGTTCATTGACAGTAAAACGTCCGCTGTCGTCATTGACGATGGCGGTTAATTGTTCTCGGCTTAAACCCGAGAAGGGATTGGGTACGTTTTCTTTGCCGCCTTGGCGTGCATGAAGGAAGGCGGTTGCAGATGCTGCCAATTGCAGTCGCGCGGGGTCATCGCTTTGCGGTGTTTGCCTGTCGTATTCGTTTTGGCGAGCGTGGTAAGAGGGTCCGCTGATCTGGTTCATCGCCTGGTCTGCTAGGCTTCTTTGCTCCGAGGGAGGCATGCTGCTTACTCGGGTTTCCATCAATTGGGTGCTGTCTGCTAGCAATCGTGCAAGCGGCGAAATCTGCGTTTCCACGCTGCCGGGGATAGCGGCGCTTCCCGTGGTGACCGGCTTGGCCGCGTCTGAGCGCGGGCTTGTTGCGACAGGGGAGGACGATGAGCTGATTGCATTGAGCATGGGCTGCCTCCATTTGGCTGATTGGCAAGCTAAAAGCATAATTAATTAAAAATACATAATCAATGTAAATATTTGTGGGGTGTGAAAGGCGTATTGACCCAAGCGCGTGGTCTTGACTCGTCAGTGCTTGCGGGGGAGGTGGGCTTTAGCGTGATGCCAGCCACAGCGCCAGCAGCGGCGCCAGGTTGAACACCAGAACCAGTATCTTATAGAGGCCGATGCCGCCGTAGTTCAGCAGATCGAAGGCCGGTTCGGACAAGCGGAACCAGCGGCTGTGAAGCCGGTACAGCCAGCCGTGGAAGCAATGAAAAACGCCAAACCAGAGGATCAGGATGGCGTAATGAAAGGCCAGGTTGAGCAGCAGCAGGCGTTCGATTTGGCTGATGTCCATGGCGGCGCTCCTGAGGCGTGGGATGCTCTCAGAATAGACTGGTAGGGCGGGCAAGCCGGAAGGCCTTGCCCGCGTCACGCTTGGATTACGCCTGCAGCGCCAGCGTGCCGCTGCGGCCGGGGATTTCGCCCATGATGACGCGGCCTTTGGGCAGCGCGGCGGCATCCAGGCTGTGGAACAGATCGACGCAGCTGACCAGTTCGTAGCCCTGGCGCGTCCAGCCGGCGAGCAGGCGGTCGAAGGTGTCCATCAGCCGCATGCCTTCCAGCTCGGCGTGCAGCGTGTAGACATGGCCGCTGGCCGGGGCGGTTTCGGTCAGTTGCAGCAGGTGTTCATGCACGTTGTCGTTGCTCAGGCCGTCCAGGCCGATCAGTTCGTCCAGCGTCGGCAGCGTGGTGGGCAGTTGCGGCACGCCCAGCGGCTGGCCGGCGGCGTCCACCGGCTGGAAGGCATGCGTGCCGCGGCCGTCGGACGCGTAGAGCATGCCCAGCTCTTTCTGGTACGCCAGCGCGGCGTCGTTGATCTGCCAGCCGGCTGCGCCGTGGGTGCGGGCATTCTCGCCGAAGATCTCGCAGAAGCGGTCGGCGGCCTTTTTCATTTCGGCGCGGGTCCAGGCCGCGTCTTTGCCGGCCACGTAGTCCTGCCACTTGATGTGGTCCCAGCAGTGGATGCCTACTTCGAAGCCCGCGTCGCGGACCGAGCGCAGCAAGCCCGCCTCGCGCTTGCCGATGTCCGGACCCGGCAGCACGGTGCCGTACAGCAGGGTGCGGATGCCATAGTGCTCCACCACCGAGGTGCGCGACACCTTGGACAGGAAGCCGGGACGGAACACCCTCTTGATGGCGCGGCCGGTGTGGTCCGGGCCCAGGCTGAACAAAAAGGTGGCGCCGGCCTGGTGGCGCTTGAGCATGTCCATCAGCCGCGGCACGCCCTCGCGGGTGCCGCGCCAGGTGTCGACGTCTATTTTCAGTGCGAGTTTTTTCATGGTGTCATCGTAGGGCGGAAGCCCGGCCATGCCGGGCGTTCCGCCAAGCTCCAGTTGGCGGCCAGTTTACCGCTTTGCCGCCGCCAGCGCTGCTTGAATGAAGCCGCTTTTGGCTTCGGTGTAGCCAGCGCGGTCGTCGCCGTATTGCTCGGCCAATTGTTGCTTCTGCGCGGCGTAGCGCTCTCGTAACGTGGAATCGGCGCGCAGCGCGTCGCGGAACAGCAGCTTGTCCCGCCAAAAATCCGAGTCCAGAGCCACGGCATGCAGATGGATTTGGCGCGGCGGATGGGCGGGCTGGGTGAAGTAATGTCGGTCCGGCATGAGCGCTGCCATCTGCGGCTGGTGATGAAAACCCGCTGCGGCCAGCGCCGGGAAATACGGTTCAAGGTCGTTTAAATCCGGCAAGCCCAACATGATGTCGATGATGGGTTTAGCGGCGAGGCCCGGCACCGAGGTGCTGCCGATGTGTTCTATCACAACTTGATCGGCCAGCTAGGGCGGGGGCAATAGCGCTATGGTCATCGTGGGGCGGTTCATTATATGTGCAAATCATAGACTTGCACATGATATGCGTACTGCGTTCATTTATTAAAAATATTAGCTAAGATGCTTATATGGTTTTGTAGTTGAGTGCCTGGCCCTCTCTAATGAGTGCCGAAGTAATCAAGATCAATTGCGTCTAGATCGAAGTTTGGTCGGTCGACTGCCATTGCGGAAACGACGAGAGAGAAAATGGCTGATTACATCTACATCGACAATTCTAACTTCTACATTGAGGGGCGGCGCGTCAGCGCGGTGCAGCAGCGGCTAGCTACCAATATCAACGAGGCGATGCGTGACGGCATTCTTGACCATGGATACACCATCAGCTTTGGTAAGTTGCACGAGTTCTTGACGGGAGGGGATCTCACAAAGATCAAGCGTGCCGCTCTGTATGGCTCTCGTCCACCGCCCAATGACTCAATCTGGAAATCCGCTGAGCGGGCTGGTTTCGAACTCCACCTAGAAGACCGCAATGTAGCCAACAAAGAAAAGAAGATCGACACGGGTATCGCCACACTTCTGACGAAGGACGCCTATAAGCACGGCAAGCCTGAGGAGGATCTGTTCGTTCTTGTCGCCGGCGATAAGGACTATGTCCCGACGCTTAATGAGCTACGTGCAGATGGGTATCAGGTCGAGGTCGTTTTCTGGAGTCATGCGGCCAAGGAGTTGAAAGACGCCGCTACACGGTTTATTTCTCTCGACCAACACCTTGAACATTTGCGATTTTGATGTAACGCAGCATCGTAGCGATTCATTCACCCCTACTCGGACCGCGCTGGCTCGTGGTTCTTGGATGTGGCCTGCAGCCAACCCGTACTATGGGTATGGCATGCGGCGGAACGCCCGGCAGAGCCGGGCTTCCGCCCCACGGCTTGGGGGATTACACCGACAGGTCGCGGCTGGCGGCCACTTGGTCGCGGTAGTAGTCGTAGATGCCGCGCAAGGCGTCGGCCATGGTCACGCTCGGCTTCCAGTCCAGATCGGCCATGGTGTTGCTGATCTTGGGCACGCGGTTTTGCACATCCTGATAGCCCTTGCCGTAATACTGGCCGGAGGTGGTTTCTTCCACTTTGACCTTGTCGGCGTTCAGCTGGTATTCCGGGTAGACGCGGGCCAGATCCAGCATCATCTGCGCCAGTTCGCGGATGGAGTAGTTGTTGGCCGGGTTGCCGATATTGTAGATCTGGCCGCTGGCTTTGCCATCCTTGTTCTCGATGATTTTCATCAGCGCGCTGATGCCGTCGTCGACATAGGTGAAGGCGCGTTTCTGATTGCCGCCATCCACCAATTTGATGGTTTCGCCGCGCACGATGTGGCCCAGGAACTGGGTGATCACGCGGCTGGAGCCTTCCTTCGGCGTGTTGATGTTGTCCAGGCCGCCACCGATCCAGTTGAACGGGCGGAACAGGGTGTAGTTCAGGCCTTCTTCCATGGCGTAGGCGTGGATCACGCGGTCCATCAGCTGCTTGGAGCAGGCGTAGATCCAGCGCGGCTTGTTGATCGGGCCGTAGATCAGCTGCGAGTTTTCCGGGTCGAACTCGGCGTCCTGGCTCATGCCGTAGACTTCCGAAGTGGACGGGAATACCAGGTGCTTCTTGTACTTCACGCACTGGCGGACGATGGGCAGGTTGGCCTCGAAGTCCAGCTCGAACACGCGCAGCGGGTTATTCACATACGTGGACGGCGTGGCGATGGCCACCAGCGGCAGCACCACATCGCACTTCTTGACGTGGTATTCGATCCACTCCTTATTGATGGTGATGTCGCCTTCGAAGAAGTGGAAGCGCGGATGGTCCTTCCACTCGGCCACGCGGTCGGCATGCATGTCCATGCCGTAGATTTCCCAGTCGGTGGTTTCGATGATGCGTTTGGTCAGGTGGTGGCCGATGAAACCGTTCACGCCCAGGATCAGTACTTTTTTCATTGGATGTCCTCACTCGCCCATAGGCGGAATAATCGAATTCTTTTACAGCGTCAGCGCGTCGGTTCCAACGCGGCCGGCGAAGTTGTCGGCAGTCAGCGGCAGGCCTTCCAGCTCCGCTTCCAGCACCGTCAGGCGGCCGCCGTCGGCCGCGCGCAGCCACAAACGGCCGGCTTCCAGATACAACTCGGCGGCGGCGGCCGGCGTGGTTTGACCGGCTGGCAAGGTCTTCCACAATAGCAGGCGGCCGGCGGCGGTGTCGGCGAAAGCGCCTGGAAACGGCCGGGTCAGCGCGCGCACGAAGTTGTGCAGCGTGCTGGCCGCAGCTTTGCCATCAATTTTGCCATCCTCTGGCTTGCGCCCGCCAAAATAGCCGCCCAGGCTTAAATCCTGCTGGATATGCGGCGCGCTGCCGGCGATCAGGCCGGGCAGGCTGCGCCACAGCACCATTTCCGCCGCCAGCGTCACCTTGGCGAACACTTCGTCGGCGCTGTCGTCCGGCAGGATGGGCACCGCCATCTGATCGACGATGGGGCCGTTGTCCGGCTTGACGTTCATCTGGTGCAAGGTGGCGCCGGTTTCGGTCTCGCCATGGATGATGGCCCAGTTGATCGGCACCCGGCCGCGGTACTTGGGCAGCAGCGAACCGTGCATATTGTACGCGCCGCGACGGGCGGCTTCCAACAGCGGCGCTTTCAGCATGTGGCGGTAATAGAAGGAGAACAGGAAATCCGCCTGGCAGGCTTGGACCTGTTCTACTACCTCCGGCGTATTCGGGTCATCCGGCGTGATCACCGGGATGCCGTAGTCGCGGGCGGCCTGGGCCACGCTGCCAAACCAGATGTTCTCGTTCGGGTTGTCCTGGTGGGTGACGACCAGCGCGACCTCGACGCCGCGGCCGATCAGCGCTTTCAGGCAGCGCACGCCGACGTTGTGGTAGGCGAAGACGACGGCGCGGCTCATGCCTGCTCTCCCTTTTGTTCCAGCACCGCCTGGATCACATAGCGCGGGCGCGAGCGGACCTCTTGATAGATGCGGCCGATGTATTCGCCCAAGAGGCCGATGCCGAACAGCGCGATGCCGATCAGGAAGAAGGCGATGGCGAACAGCGTGAACACGCCGCCCACTTCCGGCCCCAGGATCAGCCGGCGCAGCAGCAGGTAGACCACCAGCAGACCCGAGCCGGCGGATACCGCCATGCCCAGCAGCGAGAACCATTGCAGCGGCACGATGGAGAAGCCGGTCATCAGATCGAAGTTCAGCCGGATCAGGCTGTACAGCGAGTACTTGGATTCGCCGGCGAAGCGCTCCTCGTGGCCGACGGTCACTTCGGTCGGGTTCTGCGCAAACTGGTAGGCCAGCGCCGGAATGAAGGTGTGCAGCTCATTGCATTGATTGATGGTGTCGATGATGCGGCGGCTGTAGGCGCGCATCATGCAGCCCTGGTCGGTCATCTTGATGCGGGTCAGCTTCTCGCGCAGCCGGTTCATGGCGCGGCTGGCCACGTGGCGCCACAGGCTGTCGTTGCGCTGGCGGCGGATGGAGCCGACGTAGTCGTGGCCCTTGTCCATTTCCGCCAGCAGCAGGCCGATGTCTTCCGGCGGATTCTGCAGATCGGCGTCCAGCGTCACCACGCGTTCGCCGCGGCTGTGCTCGAAGCCGGCCAGAATGGCGCGGTGCTGACCGAAGTTGCCGTTGAACAGCACCACGCGGGTGACGTCCGGCCGCAGGGCGAACTGGTCGGCCAGCATGGCGGCGCTTTTGTCGCGGCTGCCGTCGTTGACGAACACGATCTCGTAGCGCAGGTTCAGCGCATCGAGCGCGGGGTACAGGCGGTCGAACAGCGCCGGCAGCACGTCCTGTTCGTTGTAGACCGGGATGACGACGGAAAGGTTGATGGCGGTATTCATGAGTCTCAGTGTAAAACGGCGCGCAGCACGGCGCTGAAGGTTTGGCAGACGCGGATCACGTCTTCGTCGCGCATGGCCGGGAACAGCGGCAGCGTGACGGTGCGCGCGCCGATGTCCTCCGCCACCGGGAATTGTCCTTCGGCGTAACCTTTGTCGCGGAACAGCGTGAACAGGTGCATGGCCGGGTAGTGCACGCCGACGCCGATGTGCTCGGCCTTCATGCGGGCGATGAACTCGCCGCGGCCGACGCTCATCCGCTGCAAGGGCAGCAGCGGCTGGAACATGTGCCAGTTGGACTGCTCGAAGTCCGCCGGCGGCAGCTCGCAGCCGAGCGAGCGGTCAAAGTGGGCGAAATACAGCTTGGCCAGTTCGCGGCGGCGGGCATTGAAACCGTCCAGCTGTTTCAACTGGCCGAGTCCGATCGCGGCGGCGATGTCGGTCATATTGGCCTTGCCGCCCAGCACGTCCACGTCCATGGTGCCGTCGGCGAAGCGGGTCACGCCCTGCAGCCGCAGCTTCTCGAACAGCCGCGCCTCGTCGGCATTGTTCAGCACCAGGCAGCCGCCTTCGCCGCTGGTCATGTTCTTGTTGGCGTGGAAGCTGAACGAGATCAAGTCTCCCTCGCTGCCGATGCGCCGGCCCTGCCAGTTGGCGCCCATAGCTTGCGCGGCGTCTTCCACCACGCGCAGACCATGGCGGCGCGCGATGTCGTAGAGATGGTCGCGGTCCACCGGCAGGCCGGCCAGGTCTACTGGAATGATGGCCTTAGTGCGCGGCGTGATGGCTGCTTCCAGCTTGGACAGGTCGATATTGCGCGTGGCTGGATCGGCATCGACGAACACCGGCGTGGCGCCGACTTTCAGGATCACGTTGGCGGTGGCGATCCAGCTTAGCGGGCAGGTGATGACTTCGTCGCCGGGGCCGACGCCGGCGATCTGCAGCGCCATCTCCAGCGCGGCGGTGGCGGACGAAACCAGCCGCACCGGGCGGCCGCCGCAAAAGGCGGACAGCTCGGCTTCCAGCTGCTGGCAGCGCGGGCCGGTGGTGATCCAGCCGGAGCGCAAAACTTCGCCGACGGCGGCGATGGTGTCCTCGTCTATGGCGGGACGGGTAAACGGCAGAAAATCCATAATCGTCTTTTCAAAACCTTTTCTTATGGCCACGAAAACCACGAAAGAACACGGAAAAACTTAACGCGTAATAGTATGCGGCCACAGCTGGCGCGGCCAGGCAAGACGAAGCGTTGAGATTGTGTTCGTGTGCTTTCGTGGTTTTCGTGGCAAAAAAAATCAGCTGCGCGCCACCAGCACCACGCCGACGATGATCACGGCGATGCCGATCAGCTTCTGCGCGGTGAGGGCCTCGCCAAACATCCAGTAGGCCAAGAGCGCGTTGACCACATAGCCGATGGACAGCATCGGGTAGGCCACGCTGACCTCGACGCGCGACAGCGCCATGATCCACACCACCACGCTGACCACATAGCAGGACAAACCGCCGATGATGGGCAGATTGGTGGCCAGCGACCAGGCGGTCGGCCAGGCATTGGCCAGCGAAAAATCAAAGTGGCCGATCTGGCGCACGCCTGCCTTCAAGCATAGCTGCGCGGCGGCGTTCAGCAGCACGCCGAACAGGATCAATCCAAATTCAATCAGTTTCATGTCTTAATCTTAATGAGCCACGAAATCCACGAAACAACACGAACAAAGTCTTTGCTGGATTTCGTGGCAAAAGTCTTATTGAGCCCGTTAAGGTTTCGCCACCACCATGCGCCGCGGGTCCTGATAGATCACCTTCATCGGCAGGCCCTGTTTCAGCAGCTCCTGATAGGTATCGTCGCCCAGCATGGCCACGGCCTTGGGCGCGGCGCGCCAGCGTTCGACGAATTGCCCGATATGCGGCATCCAGCGTTGCGGCTCCTGCCCTTCGCCAAACTCGAACTCGTCGACGAATTCCACCAGCGTCACCGGCCGGCCCACATAGTAGGGGAAGGTCTGATCGTAGTAGCGGACGGAGTAGATTTCGCTGTCCGGCGTCAGATACGGCTGGATTTGCGCGACGATTTGCTTGCTGCCCTTGAGTCGGCCATAGCTGTCGTGGCCGCTGGCGGCCAGCGTCACCGCCAGCAGGCTGCCAAAGGACAGCGCGGCTACGGCGGCCAGCATCTGCTGGCGGCCCAGCGCGCGCCAGGCGAAGGCCGCGCTGATCAGGAACAACGCCGCGCCGGCGGCGATGAAGCGGGCAAACGGCAGGATCACGTCCAGCGGCGAGTCGGCGTTGGCGAAGCGGCCGGCGAACGGCCAGGCGGCCAGCAGCGCCAGCCACAGCAGCGCGGGGAGGACAATGTGTTTCTTCAGCTCGGCCGGCTGCATCCGGCTGAGGCTGTGCGCCAGCAGCAGCGCCAGCGCCGGGAACAGCGGCAGGATGTAAGACGGCAGCTTGGAGCTGGACTTGCTGAAGAAGGCGAAGATGAACACGCTCCAGATCAGCAGCAGGCGGCCGACGCGCAGGCCGGCGGCGCGGTCGCTCCAGCCCTCCTTGACGAGGCGCGGCAGCAGCGTGGTCCACGGCAGCAGGCCCAGGATCAAATAGGGCACGAAATACCATGGCGCGCCGGTGCGCTTGTGTTCGGTGGTGAGGAAACGCTCGAGGTGCTCGCGGATGAAGAAGAAGTGGGCGAAATCCAGGTTGCGCTCCGAAACCAGCAGGAACCACGGCGCGGTGAGCGCGAAGAACAGCGCCAGGCCGCTGAGCCAGCGCATGCGTTTCCAGAACGCCCACTGCCAGTTGAGGAGGCTGTACAGCACCAGCGTGGCGCCGGGAATCAGCAGGCCGATCAGGCCCTTGCTCAGCACCGCTCCCGCCATGGCCGCCCAGGTGATCCACATCGCCCAGCGGTTTTCCGCACGGCTGGCGCCGTCGCGCTGGGCCAGCAGGAAGCCGCATAAGGCCGCGGTCAGGAAGAAGCTGACGCCCATGTCCAGGGACAGGAAGTGGCTATTGGCGATGATCCAGGCCATGCCGCCTGCCGCCAGCGCGGCGTAGCGGCCGGCATCGACGCCCCATAGCTTGCGCGCGGTCAGCGCCACCGCCGCCACGCTGAGAAAGCCGGTCAGGCCCGGCCAGAAGCGGGCGGCGAACTCGTTGACGCCGAAGGCGGCGAAGCTCAAAGCGCCCATCCAGTATTGCAGGATGGGTTTTTCGAAATACAGCAAGCCGTTGAGCCTGGGCGTGATCCAGTCGCCGCTGTGCAACATGAACAGCGAGATGGTGGCGTAGCGGCCCTCGTCGGCGTGGATCAAGCCGCGATAGCCCAGGCTGCCAAACCAGATCAGCGCGAACAGCAGCCACAGGGCGGTTTCCAGCGCGGGAGGCAGGGCAGTGGCCTTGGAGTGGTGCATCGATGATTCCGAAGTCATTGGTCAGAAGGCGCTGGGGCCGGGAAACCGGTTAGGATACCCGATCCCGCCGCCGCTGTGGGGGGCTCGAAGGCCCGCCCATGCTGGATCACACCCAGTCGCGCGGAGGCAGGAAATCGGTGTAGAGCAGGGCTTCCGCGCTGCCCGGCTCCGGCTGGTAGCCGTATTCCCAGCGCACCAGCGGCGGCATCGACATCAATATCGATTCGGTGCGGCCGCCGGACTGCAGGCCAAACAGCGTGCCGCGGTCCCATACCAGGTTGAATTCGACGTAGCGCCCGCGGCGGTACAGCTGAAACTGGCGCTCGCGCTCGCCCCAGGCGGTGTGCTTGCGCTTGTCCACGATGGGCAGATAGGCATCCAGATAGCCGTTGCCCACTGCTTGCATGAAGGCGAAGCTCTGGTCGAAGCCCCAGGCGTTGAGGTCGTCGAAGAACAGCCCGCCGATGCCGCGCGCCTCGTTGCGGTGTTTCAAGTAGAAGTATTCGTCGCACCATTTCTTGTAGCGCGGGTAGACCTCGTGGCCGAACGGCGCGCACAGATCGCGCGCCACCGTGTGCCAATGCACCACGTCCTCCCGCACCGGGTAGAACGGCGTCAGGTCGAATCCGCCGCCGAACCACCACACCGGCGCCTCGCCTTCTTTCTCCGCGATGAAGAAGCGCACATTGGCGTGGCTGGTGGGGACGTGCGGGTTATGCGGGTGGATCACCAGCGACACGCCCATCGCCTCGAAGCGGCGGCCGGCCAGCTCCGGGCGGTGCGCGGTGGCGGAGGCGGGCAGGGCGTCGCCATGGACATGCGAGAAGTTGACGCCGGCTTGCTCGAACACCACGCCGTTGCTGAGCACGCGGCTGCGTCCGCCGCCGCCGGCCTCGCGCTGCCAGGCATCCTCGACAAAGCGCCCATCGCCGTCCGCGCCCTCCAGCGCCGCGCAGATGCGGTCTTGCAGGTCGAGCAGAAAAGCTTTTACGGCGTCGCTGTGCGGGTGGCTCATGTCGGGGTCCGTGGATCGGGGTAACAGAGGGCGATTGTAGCAGAGCCGGCGCTTATGCTGCCCGGCTGCCGCCATGGCGCGAAGATCAAAAAATTGCCCGCCTAGCGGCGGGCCGAATCGTACAAAGGGATGGAACTGAGTTCAGGCGTTCAGGCCGCCACGTAGGCGGTCCAGCCGTAAGAGGGTTCGGCCGCCTTCGCTTGCGGCGCGGCGTTGAAGAATTTCAGGCTGCGCTGCAGCACCTCGGCGCGCTCGTTATCCACCATCACCATGTGGTAGCTGTTGGACAGCGGCATGAAATCGACCGGGCCGCCCAGGTATTGCATCAGGTAGTGGGCGGAGCGCGGGCTGGTGATGTCGTCCTCATCGGCGTGCACGATCAGCGTCGGACAGGTGATTTCGTGCAGATGGCGCTTCAGCTGGCGGCGCAGGCGGTCCACTTCGCGAATGCAGGCCAGCGGGATGTAGGCGTAGTGGAAACGATCGCCGCGCTCGAAGCGCTGCTGGATGGCCTTGCGGATGCGCACATTCTTGATGCCGAACGGCGACACTTCCGGCACGCGCATCTTTTTGGCCAAGCGCGGGATGTGATAAACCGCGTGGCGCAGCCAGGTCAGCTTGGGCAGGCTCCAGCCGTCCAGGAACATCGGCGGCGCGTACAGCGCCAGCTTGTCCTGATGGTTTTCGCGGCGCGCGACTTCCAGCGCCACCAGGCCGCCCAGGCAGACGCCGGCCAAGTGCACCACCTTGTGCTTGGCCTTCAGCGCGCGGTATTCCTTGCGAATGCTTTCCACCCAGTCCTCCCAGCCGACGCTGAGCAGGTCTTCCGGCGAGCCGCCGTGACCGGGCAGCACCGGGGAGTGGGTAACGATGTCGGCGTCTTCCAGCGTGCGGCCCAGCGCGCCCAAATCATAAGCGGTGCCGCCTAGGCCGTGTACCAGCAACGCCGCCGGTCGAGTGGAAACCATTCTGCATAATCCCTGATGAGTTGATGGTGGGATTATCCGGAATGGCCGGCAAGCGGTCTGTTGGCTTCCTGTCGGCGCTTTGTGACGGTGAGTGACTTATTGCGGCGGCAGCGATGGTTGCGCAATGATCATGCGGAAGCGGGCGCCGCCCAGATCGCTGGCGCCGGCGCTGGCCTGGCCGTGGTGGTGTTCGGCGATCAAGCGGACGAAGGACAGGCCCAGGCCGTGGCCGCCGGTGGCGCGATCGCGGCTGCGATCCAGCCGCAGGAAAGGCTCGAAGACTTTATCGCAGTCTTCCTCCGGAATGCCGCAGCCGTCATCGTCCACTTCTATGATCAACTGCTCGCCTTGGTGGTAGACCTTCATCCTGACCTGGCTCTGGGCGTACTTGAAGGCATTCAGCAGCAGGTTGCGGGTGGCGATGTACATCAGCTTGCGGTCGAAGGCGCCATGCTCATGCGGACAGTCCAGCGTCAAGGCCAGGTTGGCGGGTTTCAGGGGCGTGACCAGGTCGATCAGGTCGTCGAACCAGTCGAACAGATCGACCGTCTCCAGGTGCAGCGGAACCTCGCTGCGTCTGAGTTTCGAGAACTCCATGCTGGAATTGATCAGCTCCTCCAGCTCCTGCATATCGCGCTCCATGCCGTCGCGGTAGCGCTGCCATTCCTTGGGATCTTCTTCCTCTTCCAGCATGGTCAGGCCGAAGCGCAGCCGGGCGATGGGGGTGCGGATCTCATGGGCGATGGCGTGCGACAGCGCTTGCCGCGTTTCCATCTGCCGCTCCAGCCGCGAGGCCATGCTGTTGAAGGCCAGCGGCAGCGGCGCGAACAGCCGGCTGGTGGCGGAGCGCGCGCGGGCGCTGAAGTCGCCCTCGGCAAAGGCCTCGGCGGTGCGCCTCACTTCCAGCAGATCGGTCCACAGCGGCCGCAGAATGAAATAGAGCAGGGTGCCCAGGGTGCTGCCGGACAGCAGCATCCAGATCAGCAGCACCTGAATGTCCTCGCTGATCCAGGTGCTCTCGCTGGATTGCACATCCAGCGGGCCCAGCGTCAGCAGGCGCTTGTCGCCCGGCATCGTCACGTATAGCAGCTGGTTGTCGCTGTCGAGATACGGTTTGCCCTGGCGCAACAGCGGAACGGCGTCTTTGGCGATGTCGGCCGGCGGCTGCTCGACCAGCCGCAAGGGGTAGCTGAAGCGGCTGGACAGGCTGCTCAGCTCGGCATCCCAGCGTTGCGGCGGTTGCTGCAGCAGCCGGTCTTGAATCAGCGCCACGGTGCCGTTCATGAAATGCACTCGGCTGGACTGGTCGCTGGTTTCATACAGCTTGGTCACCAGAAAGCCGAAGCCGATGATGATCAACAGCTCCACCAGCATGGTGATCAGGAAGTAGCGTGCGAACAGGGTGCCCAGCGTAGGCTTGAACCAGACGCGCAGCTTTTTCGGCGACATGGTTTATTCCCAGTCGCTGCGCGAGAACAAATAACCCTTGCCGCGCACGGTCTTGATGCGGGCCGGGGTGTCGGGATTGTCGCCCAGCTTGCGGCGCAGCCGCGAGATGCGGGCGTCGATCGAACGGTCCAGGCCGTCGAAGCCGATGCCGCGCAGCTCGCTCATGATGTCGTCGCGCGACAGCACCTGGCCGGCGTGAGTGGCCAACAGCCACAACAGGTCGAATTCGGCCGTGGTCAGCTCGATCTGCTCGTCGCCGAGCAGCGCCTCGCGCGTGGCCTGGCTGATGCGGAACTGGCCGAAGGTGATGCTGTCGTTCTCCACCACGACTCCGCCACCTTCCGCTTGCGCGCCGCTGCGCCGCAGCAGGGCGCGGATGCGCGCCAACAGCCGGCGCGGCTCGACCGGCTTGGCCAGGTAATCGTCAGCGCCCAGCTCCAGGCCGAGGATTTCATCCACGTCTTCGTCGCGCGCCGTCATCATCAGAATGCGGCCGCTGTAGTGCGGGCGCACATCGCGGCAGACGTCGAAGCCTTCCCGGCCCGGCAGCATCACGTCCAGCACCACCAGGTCGGGACGGGTGTCCAGGATGACTGCCGGCGCGGTATCGCCGCGGCCATGCAGGCTAACCTGATAACCATGCTTGGTCAGATAGGCCGCGATCAATTCCGCCAGCCTGGCGTCGTCTTCCACGATGAGAATGTGTTGTGCCATTGCGTCCGAGTTTTTCGATCCCTTGGGCAAAAATAGTAACACGCGTTTGAATACTTGGCAGGCGGGGTTTTCGCGCCGCTGCAACGTCGTTTTTCAAATGACGCGGATCCGCTTGCGGTTTTGAAGCCAGCCGCCGGGCGCTGGCCTATTGGCCTGGCTGCTGGGCCAGCCGTTTTTGTGGGATATAGAGTGGTCCAATTCCTCTGGCCATGGCGGGTATGGGCAGGATGTTTTCGCGTTGGGCATGGCGCGGAAAATAAGCGCTGGCAGAATCAATACATTCAATAGGATATTGGCTCTAATTTCGCTTGAGTTTCATTCCGCATGTCGACAAAATCAATAGTATAGAACCATACCCGGACACCGGCCGGCAGATGGGCTGCCAGTCAAGGAAAGCTGGGGGAGATAGAGAACAGGGACTCCTTATGCAACAGATCAAGCAGTGCGTCGTCTGGCTGCTGGTGGCGCTGGCGGGGGCGACGGCCTTCGCCGTGATGGCGCTGAACCGCGGCGAGACGATCAACGCGGTATGGCTGGTGGTGGCCGCCTTGTCGGTCTATGCCATCGCCTATCGCTTCTACAGCCGCTTCATCGCCGACAAGGTGCTGGAGCTGGACGCGCGCCGGCTGACGCCGGCGGAAAAATTCAACGATGGGCTCGATTACGTGCCCACCAACAAATGGGTGGTATTCGGCCACCACTTCGCCGCCATTGCCGGCGCCGGTCCGCTGGTGGGCCCGGTCCTGGCGGCGCAGATGGGCTATTTGCCCGGCACCTTGTGGATTCTGGTCGGTGTCATGCTGGCCGGCGCGGTGCAGGACTTCCTGATTCTGTTCTTGTCCATGCGCCGCGACGGCAAGTCGCTGGGCGAGATGATCCGCCAGGAGCTGGGCGACATCCCCGGCGTGATCGCCTCCATCGGCGTGCTGATGATCATGGTGATCCTGCTGGCGGTGCTGGCGCTGGTGGTGGTCAAGGCGCTGGCCGACAGCCCGTGGGGCACCTTCACCATCGCCTGCACCATTCCGATCGCGCTCTTGATGGGCGTCTACAGCCGCTTCATCCGGCCGGGCAAGATCGGCGAGGTGTCGGTGCTGGGCTTCATCCTGTTGATGCTGGCCATCGTCTACGGCGGCGATGTGGCCAAGAGCGCCACGCTGGCGCCGCTGTTCACGCTGAAGGGCACCACGCTGGCCTGGGTGTTGATCGGCTACGGCTTCATCGCTTCGGTGTTGCCGGTCTGGCTGCTGCTGGCGCCGCGCGACTACCTGTCCACCTTCCTGAAGATCGGCACCATCGTCGGCCTGGCCATCGGCATCCTGATCGTGGCGCCGCCGCTGCACATGCCGTCCGTCACCAAGTTCATCGACGGCAGCGGCCCGGTGTTCGCCGGCAATCTGTTTCCTTTCCTGTTCATCACCATCGCCTGCGGCGCGGTGTCCGGCTTCCATTCGCTGGTGGCTTCCGGCACGACGCCGAAGCTGATAGAGAATGAAACCCAGGCGAGGATGATAGGCTACGGCGCCATGCTGGTGGAAAGCTTCGTCGCCATCATGGCGCTGATTGCCGCCTGCGTGCTGGACCCGGGCGTGTATTTCGCCATGAACAGCCCTGCGGCCGTGATCGGCAAGACCGCAGTCGATGCCGCGCAGGTGATTTCCGGCTGGGGCTTCGTCATCACGCCGGATGCGCTGACGCAGCTGGCGACCGACGTCGGCGAGCATACCGTGCTGTCGCGCGCCGGCGGCGCGCCGACCTTGGCGGTGGGCATGGCGCACATCCTGTCCGGCGTCATCGGCGGCAAGACCATGATGGCCTTCTGGTACCACTTTGCCATTCTGTTTGAAGCGCTGTTCATTCTGACCACGGTGGATGCCGGCACCCGCGTGCTGCGCTTCATGATTCAGGATCTGCTGGGCTTCTTCGTCAAGCCGATGGCGAATACCGAGTCGTGGGCGGCCAACTTCGTCGCCACCGGCCTGGCCGTCTCTGCCTGGGGTTACTTCCTGTACCAGGGCGTGGTGGATCCGCTGGGCGGCATCAACACCTTGTGGCCGTTGTTCGGCATCGCCAACCAGATGCTGGCCGGCATCGCGCTGATCCTGGCCACGGTGGTGCTGGTGAAAATGCAGAAGACCCGCTACGTGTGGGTGACCGCGCTGCCGACGCTCTGGCTGCTGCTGGCCACGCTGACCGCCGGCTGGCAGAAGCTGTTTGACGCCAGCCCCAAGATCAGCTTCCTGGCCCATGCCGAAAAGTTCTCCGCCGCGGCGGCCAAGGGCGAGGTGCTGGCCCCGGCCAAGAATATGGCGCAAATGCAGCAGATCATCTTCAATGATTATGTGGATGCCACGCTGACTGCCATGTTCATCGCGGTGGTGGTGGCGATGCTGCTGTTCGGCCTGCATGTGATACGCAAGTCTTTGGCGGTGAAATGGGTCACCACCAAGGAAGTGCCGGCGGTATACCGGCAAGGAGAGGCGAATGGCTGAGATCTGGAAAACCTTGGCCCAAACCGCGCGCTTGATGGTGGGGGTCAAGGATTACGATGCCTACGTGGTCAGTCGGCGACGTTTCAATCCCGAGGCGGAAGTGATGAGCCGCGAGGCTTTCCTCCTCCGTTGCCAGGAAGAGCGCTACGGCGGCAAGTCCATGAAGAAATGCCCATGCTGATTTGAATGATCGCAGGGTAATGCGAAAGCCGCCCGGCAGTGCCGGGCGGCTTTATTTATTGGCGGGTTCAATCGGCTGAATGGCTGAGCGCCATGCCGGGGCTGCCGGCATAGAAAACCAGTAACTCCACCGCTTCATCGCCGGTGAAGCCGCGATGCGTTTCGCCTACCATTTCCGGCAGGGTATCGCCTGCGCGCAATGGCTTTTGCAGACCATCTGCTTTCTTCTGCACGGTCAAGGAGCCGGAAAGCACATACGCGGCGTTGGGCATGGGGTGGGTGTGCCAAGGCAAGCTGGTGTGAGGCGGAATGGTGATTTTGAGCAAGGTCAGCTCCGGCTTGCCTTCGGGATAGGCTGCGTAGGCCTTGCCATCCCATGACGCGCTAGTTTTGAGCAAGACCTCCGCGCGCACGGATTCTGTTCCTGCCGCCGGTTCCGTGCTGGCGGCTTGAGCCAGCGGAGCGCACAGCCAAAGCGTGCTCGCCAGGAGCAGCGCAAGAAAGGGGGAGTGACTCATCGACTTTCTCCTTTGTCTACGACAGCGACGGCGCCGCACAAGAGTCGGCTAGCCAGAAGCCCCTGACTGGCAGGGGCTTGGCGAGTGAAGTTGGGATTAGCGCAGCAGGCTTAGCACGCCCATATTGATCAATCCGCCGCCTATGATCAACCAGCCGAACAGCGCGCTAGCCAGCAGCATCGGCTTGGCGCCGGCCTGACGGATGGCGGAGACGTGGGTGGTGATGCCCAGCGCGCCCATGGCGGCCGCCAGCAGCAGGTTGTCCAGCGCGATGATCTGTTGCACCAGCGTGTGCGGCAGCAGGCTGAAGGAGTTGAAGCCGGCGACGGCGAGGAAGGCGACGGCGAACCAGGGGATGCTGATGCCGGTTTTCTCATGCGTATTGCCGCGATGCTTCTTGGCAACCCAGGAAGACAAGGCGATCAGGAACGGCGCCAGCATCATCACCCGTATCATCTTGGTGATCACCGCGGTATTCATCGCCGCGTCGCTGACCGACTTGCCGGCGGCCACAGCCTGCGCCACTTCATGGATGGTGGAGCCGGCGAACAGGCCGTAGCTGAATTCCGTAATGCCCAGGTGGCGCACCGCCTCGAACATCACCGGCCACAGGAACATGGCGGCGGTGCCGAACACCACCACGGTGGCGACGGCGACGGCGACTTTTTCCGCGTGGGCCTTCAGCACCGGCTCGGTGGCCAGGATGGCGGCGGCGCCGCAGATCGAGCTGCCGGCGCCGATCAGGATCACGCTCTGTTCGTCCAGCCCCAGCTTCTTGCGGCCAATCCAGAACGCCAACAAGAAGGTGGAGGTCAGCACCAGTGCGTCGATCAGCACGCCGGAGAAACCGACGGCGGCGATGTCCTGGAACGTCAGCTTGAAGCCGAACAGGATGATGCCGGCGCGCAGCAGTTTTTGCTTGGAGAAGGCAATGCCTTGATGGCTGGGCTCGGCGATAAAGCGATAGACGGTATTGCCGATGATCATGCCGCCGACGATGGCGATGGTCAGGGCGGAGAAGCCCAGGCTTTTCATCGCCGGCAGATCGGCCGCCCAGATGGCGGCGCCCGCCAGACCCAGCGACAGCGCCAGGCCGGGAATCATATTGCGATAGTTAGTCATATGTTCATGCCTCTTCGATATATGGCTAACGATACGCGCAGCTGTGTAAGTAGAAAAACGGATAAAATTAATATATACAATTAGAAAAACTGTTTTGGAGGCGGCATGGGCCTGCGCATCAGCCTGCGAGAACTGGAAGTGTTCGTCGCGGTAGCGGAATGGGATACCGTCACACGCGCCGCCGAGCAGGTGGCGTTGACGCAGTCGGCGGCCAGCCAGGCGCTGGACAAGTTGGAGCAGGGGCTGGGCGTCAAGCTGTTTGACCGCGCCGGCCGCCGGCTGCTGATCAACGAACATGGCCGTTTGCTGCTGCCGCGCGCCCGGGCGCTGCTGGATGCGGCCTGCGACGTGCAGGGGCTGTTCAGCGGCGGCGAGCTGGCGCTGCGCATCGGCGCCAGCACCACCATCGCCAACTATCTGCTGCCATCGCTGCTGGCGGCGTTCCGCAAGGACTGGCCGCAGGCGCGGCTGGAACTCGATGTCGCCAATACCCGAGACATCGTCGACGCGGTGGCGGCGTTCCGCGTCGATTTCGGCTTGATAGAAGGCCCCTGCCATCACCCGGAGCTGCTGGCCAATGCATGGCGGCAGGATGAATTGCTGGTGTTTGCCGCCGTCGATCATCCGCTGGCGGGTCGCAAGGTGACGGCGGATGAGCTGGCCGACGCGTCGTGGATTCTGCGCGAGCCCGGTTCCGGCACGCGCGAGGAAGTGGAGCGGGTGCTGCTGCCCCACTTGAAACGGCTGGCCATAGGCATGGAGCTGGGCCACTCGGAGGCGATCAAGCATGCGGTGGCGGCCGGCCTTGGCGTCAGCTGCCTGTCGCGTCACGTGGTGGCGGACTTGCTGGCGGCCGGCAGCGTGGTGGAAGTGGACGCAAACCTGCCCTTGCTGACGCGGACGCTGTTCCGGGTGCGGCACCGCGACAAGTCGGTCAGCCGCGGGATGGAGGCGTTTGACGGATTTCTGCAGTAATACGGAATAGCCACGAAAAAACACGAACACAACTGGATCGATCCACGTCTCGTGTTTGTGAGGACGGCTTGGAGTCGGATGTCGTTATTTCGTGTCGTTTCGTGGCTGATCCCATGATTTTAACGCTAATGCGCCCCGCTATCCCCGCCGGAGGCGGTAAACGGCGGTTTGGCGAACCACACCAGGGCGATCAGCAGCACGAACAGGATGCCGGACACCCAGAAGATCTCGTTGGCCGCCATGATGTAGCCCTGCTGGGTGATCTGCAGCTGAGTCAGCGCCTGCTGCTGCGTGGTGCCCAGCCCCAGTTTGCCCATCGCGTCGAACCAGGAGACCGAGGCCGGATCGTATTGCGTCACGTGTTCGGTCAGCTTGGAGTGGTGCAGGGCCTCGCGGCGGTCCCACATCGTGGTGGTGATCGAGGTGCCGATGCTGCCCGCCAGAATCCGCAAGAAATTCGACAGGCTGGACGCGCTGGCGATGCGAGACGGATGCAGGCCGGACAGCGTGATCGTGGTCAATGGCATGAAGAAGCAGGCCACGCCTATGCCTTGCACCACCTGCGGCCACACCACATAGGAAAAGTCCATCTGGGTGTTGAAGTTGCTGCGCCAGAAAAAGCAGATGGCGTAGACGCTGAAGCTCAGCGTCACCAGCCAGCGCATGTCCCAGCGGTGCGCGTTCTTGCCGATGATGGGCGACAGCACCACCGGAATCAGGCCGATGGGCGCGGCGGCCAGGCCGGCCCAGGTGGCGGTGTAGCCGAGCTGGGTCTGCAGCATCAGCGGCAGCAGCACCACGGCGCCGAAGTACAGCATGAAGCCCAGGCTGATGGCGATGGTGCCGACCGTGAAATTGCGCTGCTTGAACAGCGTCAGGTCGACGATGGGGTGCTCCTCGCCCAGCTCCCAGATCACCAGATAGACCAAGGCCAGCACGGCCACCACCGCCAAGGTGATCACCTCGGTGGAGTTGAACCAATCCAGTTCCTTGCCGCGGTCCAGCACCATCTGCAGCGAGCCGACGCCGATCACCAGCAAGGCCAGGCCTATCTTGTCGATAGGCAGGTCAAAGCTGTCGGTTTCACGGCTCTTCAGGATACGCCAGGAGACGAAGGCGGCAGCCAGCCCCACCGGCACGTTGATGAAGAAGATCCAGCCCCAGTGCCAGTTGTCGCTGATGATCCCGCCCAGAATCGGGCCGAACACCGGCGCGACGATGACCGTCATCGCCCATAGCGCCAGCGCCATGCCTTTCTTGGCAGGCGGATAGCAGGACAGCAGCAGGCTCTGCGACAGCGGAATCATCGGGCCGGCCACGGCGCCTTGCAGCACGCGGAAGAAAATCAGCATTTCCAGGCTGCTGGACATGCCGCACAGCCAGGAAGTCAGCACAAACAGCAGGGTGGAGGCGGTGAACAGCTTCACCTCGCCGAAGCGCTTGGCCAGCCAGCCGGTCAAGGGCACCGAAATGGCGTTGGCCACACCGAACGAGGTGATCACCCAGGTACCCTGGCTGGTGGCGGCGCCGAGGTTGCCCGAAATGGTGGGCAGCGCCACGTTGGCGATGGTGGTGTCCAGCACCTGCATGAACACCGACATCGACAGCGCCAGCGTGATCCAGACCAGTTTCGAGCCGGTCAGTGGCGGTTGATTCATGGGCGGGCGTCCTTACTTGCCGGCATTGGCGGCCAGTAGCTCGGCCACCAGCTTGTCGGCCTGCTTCAGGTCCGGCAGCGTGCCGTTATGTTCGCTCGGGGCTTGCGCCGGCGCGGCTTCGGCCAGCGATTTGCCATCCTGGTTGCTGGTGTCCACCACCACGTCCATGGACAGGCCAACGCGCAGCGGGTGATTCTTCAGATCCTGCGGGTCCAGCGCGATGCGCACCGGCACCCGTTGCACCACTTTGATCCAGTTGCCGGTGGCGTTCTGCGGCGGCAGCAGCGAGAAGGCGCTGCCGGTGCCGGCGGCCAGACCCTGCACCTTGCCGTGGTAGGCCACCTTGCCGCCGTACAGGTCGGATTTCAGCTCCACCGGCTGGCCGACGCGGATCTTGGCCAGCTGGCCTTCCTTGAAGTTGGCGTCCACCCACAGGTTTTCCAGCGGCACCACGGCCATCAGCGGGGTGCCGGCGGCGATGCGCTGGCCCACCTGCACATTGCGGCGGGCGATGGTGCCGGAGAGCGGCGATTTGATCTGGGTGCGTTGCAGCGCCAGCCAGGCTTCCTTCAGGCGGCTGGCGGCGGCTTTCACCGCCGGCTGCTGCGCCAACGCATCCTGGCCGACCAGCGCCAGGCCGGCCTTGGCTTGTTCCTGGGCGGCGGTCAGCGAAGCCCGCGCCGCGGCGGCGGCGTCCGCCGCGTGGCCCAGTTCCTCGGCCGACATCGCCTCGCTGCCGGCCAGCTGTTTGCGGCGCTTCAGGTCGGCTTCGGCGCGGGCGAGCTCGGCCTGGCGCAGCGTTACCTGCGCGTCCAGCTGCAGGCTGTTGGCCATCAGCTGGCGCGTCTGGCGCACGGTCTGGGCGAATTCATTGCGGGCGCGCTCGAAGGCCAGTTCGGCGTCGCTGCTGTCGTAGCTGACCAGCACCTGGCCGGCCTTGACCGCCACGGTGTCGTCCACCATGACTTTGGCGACGGTGCCGCCGACTTCCGGCGTGACTTGAACCAAATGGCCGCCGACATAGGCGTCGTCGGTATTTTCCTGGTGGCTCAACACCAGGGTCCAGTAGGCGCCGTAGGCGATGGCGACGGCGGCGAATATCGTGGAGGCAACCAGCAGATTGCGTTTGCGGCTCTTCGCGGTTTCCAGTTTCTGATCCATTTGCGGTATGTCCTTAGCGGGAGGCGGGCTCGGTTTGGAAGCCGCCGCCCAAAGCGGTGTTCAGGGAGGCCCAGGCCAGACGATTGGTGGCCGCGGCATCGATGTAAGCCGATTGCTGGCTCAACTGCGAGTCTTGCGCATCCAGCAGCGACAGCTTGTTGACCAGGCCGGCGCGCAGGCGCGCAGCCATCGCGTCACTGGCCTTGCGACTGCTGGAAAGCGCGCGCTCGGCCTGCTGCAGCTGGCGCTGGCTGCTCTGCCAGCCGGAAACGCTGTCGGCGGCGTCGCGCAGCGCATCGACTACGGTCTGGTTGTATTGCTGCACGGCGATGTCGTAGCCGGCCTGTTCCTTGGCCAGGTTCGATTGCAGCTGGCCGGAGTGGAAGATCGGCAGGCTGATGGCCGGCATCAGGCCCCACAGCGCGGACTCGCTCTTCCATAGCTGATCCAGCTGCAGCGAGCTTTGTCCGGCGAAGGCGGTCAGCTTGACGTTGGGGTAGAAGGCGGCGCGGGCCTCCTTCACCGCTGCGCTCATCGCCTCCACCCGGGCGCGCTGGGCGGCGATATCGGGACGGCGGCCCAGCAGGTCGGCATTCAGGCTGTCCAAGGCCGGGGCGGGCGGCAGCGCCAGCGGCGCGGCGTCGAGGCCGGCCGCAGTTTGCGGCCCCTGGCCGCTCAGCGCCGCCAAGGCGTGGCGATTGCGTTCGATGTCGGCGTTCAGCGCGGTTTGCTGTTGTTGCAGGCGATCCATCGACACTTCGTTGCCGCGTTGATTGTCGCCCGGCAGCAGGCCGGCGTTGACGCGGGCCTGGGTCAGCGACTGGCGGCTTTCGGCGATGGCCAGACGCTGGCCGATCAGTTTGGCCTGAGCTTGATTGCGCTGTAGCTGAGTGTATTGGGCCAGCACTGCCTGCGTCAGCAGCAAGCGGGTTTGCTGCCCTTCAAAGGCGATGGCCTGCTGCTGGCCCAGCGCCGCGCTGACGGCCGCATGGTTTTTGCCCCAGAAATCGAATTCCCAGCTACCCACCAGCGCGGCGGTGTAGGCAGTCAGATGGTCTTTCTTCAGCAGCGGTTGCAGCGGATCGTAATGCAGATCAATGGCATTGGCGGTGGCGTCCAGTTGCGGGCCGTCCTTGCTCTCGACGATGCCGACGGCGGCGCGCGCCTGGCGCAGCCGCGCCGCGGCCAGTTTCAGCGACGGGGCATCCTTCAGCGTGGTTTCCACCAGGCGGTTCAGGGTGGGGTCGTTCAGCTGGCGCCACCAGTCGGCGCTGACGCTTTGCGTGCCGGGGGCGGCCAGCTGCAGTTGATCGGCGCTCAAGGCCTGGTCTGGCGTGACGTCGGGGCCGAAGCTGGCGCAGCCGCCGATTACGGCGCTGAGCAGCAGCGCCCCGGCGGCCTGTGGCCATGATTTCTTGTTCACCTTGTCGGTCTCCAATCGATGTGTGTCGGTCGCGTCATGATTTATCGCGCGATAATCACGACAGTTATTATTCGGGTAAATGAAGGCGCGTCTGGTTCAGCCGCCCAATTGGCGCAACAACTTGCGCATCAGCCGTTCCAGAATCTGTTTTTCGTCGTCGTCGAAGTCGGCCCACAATTGCTTGTGCACCTCGCGGGAGAACGGCAGCAGGCTCTCAACCAGCGCGACACCGGACGGAGTCAGCTCCAGCACGATCTTGCGCCTGTCTTCGGCGCTGGCTGAGCGGGCCGCCCAGCCGTTCTTCACCAGTTCGTCAGCGATGCGGGTGGCGTTGGTGCGCGAGGAGTCCAGCGTTTCGCTGATGTCGGACGGGTTCAACGTTTGGTTGGGGCAGGCGTACAAGGCCAGCAACGCCATCCAGACGGTTTCGTTCAAGCCGTGCTGTTTCAGGTTGTCGCACAGATGGGTGCTCAAGCGCGGCATGATGTGGAACAGCAGCCGCGTCAGGATGACTTCCTGGCGCGGCGTGCCGGGGAAGCGCGCTTCCACCCGGTTGATGGCCTGTTCGAGCTGGGAAAATGACTTGTTTGGGCTCATGTGGCGATTTTAGTAACATGAGTTACTATTTTGCAAGTGACAATACCGTGACTGACGAGATCGCCGAGCAGCTGTGGCGGAATGTACACGGACCTGTCCTGTTTGCCGCGCCAATGCAAAAAGCCCTTTCCTGACGGAAAGGGCCGTGAGTGTTAGCCAAACGGTTTGATGTTGTGGTCAGCGGGGCTGGCGATGATCCGCCCGGCTTTAGTCGCGCAGCAGATTCAATACTTGCTCCGGGGGCCGGCCGATGACGGCTTTGTTGCCGCGGACGGCGATGGGGCGTTCGATCAGGCTAGGGTTGTCCACCATTGCGGTAATCAGGTGTTTGCGCTCCAGCGTGATGTCGTCCAGGTAGAGGTCGGCGTATTCCTCTTCCTTCTTGCGCATCAGCTCGCGCGGCTCCATCCCCAGCAAGTTTAACAGCTGGTCCAGCTCTTCCGGGCTGGGAGGGTGTTTCAGGTATTCGACAATCTCGATCTCGGCGCCGGCCTCTTCCAGCAGGGCAAGCGCGGCGCGGGATTTCGAGCATTTTGGATTATGGTAGAGGCGTATCATGTGGCTTCTCCCTTGTTGTTTGGGCGGGGAGGGTATCTGCGGCATGCGGTCCAGCATAACCCGCCGGTGGTGGCTTGGGAAGGGCGGCATCGTGGCATGGATAGTCAGGAATGGCCAGTATGGATTGTTTAAACCATGAGGGTTCTCCTGGGGCTAGGCGCAATTGACAAGGCTCGTAGCGCGCTGGGGCCAAGAGGCGGCGACGCGGATGGTGCAGCCAGGCGGCGCAAGGACGGATCAGGGGTTTTGTTCGTGGCGCTTAGCCGCTAACATGTTCCAGTTAACCCTATTCGTGTCCTCATGCCCTCTTCTTCCCCACGCAAGCATTTAGGCTTGGCGGCGTTACTGGCCGCGCTGTCCACGCTTGGCCCGTTTTCCATCGACACCTTCCTGCCGGCGATGCGCGCCATCGGCGACAGCCTGGCGGCGTCGCCGCTAGAAATGCAGCAGGCTTTGACGGTTTATTTGTTCTGCTATGCCTTGATGATGCTGTGGCATGGCTCGATTTCCGACGCGGTGGGCCGCCGTCCGGTGGTACTGGCCACCACGCTGCTATTCGGCTTGGCGTCGATAGGCTGCGCGCTGTCTGAAAGCCTGGGCACGCTGCTGCTGTTTCGCGCCCTGCAGGGCCTGTGCGGCGGCGCCGGCTTGGTAGTGGGGCGCGCCATCATCCGCGACAAGCTGGATGGCGCGGCGGCGCAGCGGCTGATGTCGCAGGTGACCATGCTGTTCTCCTTGTCGCCGGCGATCGCGCCGGTGGTGGGGGGCTGGTTGTATGGCGCCTTCGGCTGGCATTCGATTTTTGTTTTCATGGGACTGATCGGCTTTGCCTTGTTTGCGCTGTCCTGGTTCTGGCTGGAGGAAACGCACCACGAGCATGCCCGCCAGCCCTTGAAAGCGCGCTATCTGCTGGCCAATTACTGGCAAGTCGGGCGCAAGCGCGATTTCCAGCTGCTGACAGCCGCGGTGTCGTTTAATTTCGCCGGTTTCTTTCTGTATATCCCGTCCGCGCCGGTGTTTCTGATGCAGCATCTGCATCTGGGGCCGACCGAGTTCCTGTGGCTGTTCGGCCCGGCGGTGTTCGGCATCATGTTTGGCGCGTTTCTGTCAGGCCGGATGGCCGGGCATTTCAGCCAGCGCGAAATCGTCAGCCGCGGCTATTTGGTGATGTTCGTCGCGGCTGCGCTGAACCTGGGCTATAACCTGGCCGCCAGCCAGATGGCCTTGCCATGGGCGGTGCTGCCGCTGGCCTTGTACACCACCGGCATGTCGCTGGCGGCGCCGTCCATCACGCTGAATCTGATGGACCAGTTTCCGTCGCTGCGCGGCACGGTGTCGTCGCTGCAGGGCTTCTGCCAGACCATGATGTCCAGCCTGGTGGCCGGCGTGCTGGCGCCGCTGGCCTGGGCCAGCCCCTTACGCTTGGCCAGCGTGATGTGCGTGTTGCTGCTGCTGGGGTTCGCGTGCCGTATGGGGTATCGCTTGCGGCAGAAGGGGAAGGCGTAAAAAAACCGGCCGCGCAAGGTGGCCGGCTGTTCGATCACTGGCTGCTCTTCAGCGCCAGCATCAGTTCGCGACGCCGTTCCCGGGAGCTGTCGCTTAGCAACATATCGCGCAGCAGGGCGCTGAGTATGCCGATGAGCAGGCCGCCAAACAAGCCAAGCATTACGATCAGGGAGCGTTTCGGTTTACTCTTGAGTTCCGGCGGCACAGCCGGGTCCAGCACCTGAATCAGCGATGAATCCTTGGCCTCGTCGATTTTCGCCATCTCATATTGCTTGGATAGCAGCTCGAAAATCGTTTCCTGATATTTGAGCTCGCGCAGCTTGCGCATGTACTCCAGGCCGCTTTGCGCGATTTTGCCGGTCGGCACGAATAGGTTGCTGTCGCTGCCCTGGCCGCTATCGAGTTTGGCCAACTGCTCATGCAAACCCGTCAACTCCTGTTGCGTCTTGATGTAGGCCGGGTTTTGCGGCGTGGCGAAGCTTTTCATCGCCTCCAGCTGCACTTCCTTGGCTGCGATGGTGGCGCGCAGCTGGGTCACGGTGGATACAATTGCCGGCAGCTGGCCTTCCGGCAGAATCATGCCGGTGCTTTCCTGAGTCTTGCGCAAAGCCATTTCTGCGGCGGACAACTGTGCCTTGGTGTCTTTCAATTGTTGTTCGAAGAACAGGCGGCGTTTGGCGGCATCAGTCACTGCCAGCGACTGGTTCAGCGCCTTCCATTCATCGACATAGGCATTGGCCAGGGTGGCGGCAAATTTCGGATCAACGTCATCGACAGCGATGCTAATCAGGCCATCTTTGCCGCTGGTGATGTTGGAAACCTGTTGCAATGATTTGCGAGTGGCATCCGCCGTGTCTTGCTCGTAGCGCTGTTGCAGTTTGAAGCGGGCAATCAATTTGTCCGCCACGGTACGGCTTTGCAGCATGCCGATATACAGGTCATTGGGATTCCTCAGCCCTGCGATGCCGCCGGCAGCCCCGGCCAGCCCGCCCAGCTGGCCTAGCATGGCGCTGATGCCGCTGCTTTGTTGCTGCGGCGGCATGATGCTGGTGGTCGCGGTAAATACGGGCTTAGCCAACAGCGCATAGGCTAGAGCCGCGCCGCCAAACAGCAAGGTGGTGCCGGCGATCCAACTGCGATATCTGTTCAACCTGAGCAGGATCGTCATCAGATCAATTTCGTCATCCGCTTGGCTGGCGTTGGTCGTGGGCGCCATCGTTTGTTTCATCTCGCCATTACTCATTTCAGCACCTTCAGACCTGCTGCGCCGAGACCGAATTGATACAGGATGGTCGTCCACTCCTTCAGCGCCTGGGTCCAGCTGCCGGTGTTCAATTCCTCCGGAACGACGATGGCGTCGCCAGGATTGATGCGCATGCCGCCCACGTTGGAGAACCAGCCGCTATTATTGTTGCTGGCAACGGTGCCATCCGCGCGCAACACATATATCGAAGACTTGTCGGCGGTCGGCGAGGCGCCGCCGGCCAGCGACAGATAGTCGTTGACGTTGCGCTGCGGACGGTAGATAAAGGCATTGGCCTGGTAGACGGCGCCCAGCACATCCACTGTGCCAGGACGTTGCGGAACGTCAATCTTGTCGCCGTCCTTGAGTTCCAGGTCCGGCAGGTCCTTGACTTCGGCCGAGCTGTCTTTCAACTCCAGCACCACGCGGCCTTGCGCCTTGATGGCGCGCATCTTGGCCGCTAGTTTGCGCTGCCCCTCCACTTCCGAGGTAACCGCGGCGATGGAGTCTTTGTCTGTCAGTTTGGCGAGGCGTGTAGTGGCGTTCTGTTCCAGGTCTTTTTCGAAGCGGGTGGCGACCTCATCCAGCTTCTGCTGCTGCATCTCGCGGATGCTTTCGCGCGTCAGCGCGGTGCCGAAGACATAGCCGTATTCGGTCACGCCGCCCAGGCGCATCAATAGCTGGCGCAGGGTTTCTCCTTTGCGCAGCTGGAAGGTGCCAGTGGTATTGGCTTCGCCGCTGACGGTGACGAATTGCTCGTCTTTCAATACGCTGACCGGCTGGGCGCTCGGTACGTTAAGCCGGAAGATGTCGCCTGCCTTGAGGCGAATTTTACTTAGCGGCTGCAAATCCTCCTGTACCTTGGCTTGTTTGACGAAGCGGTTGCTGACGTTCTTTTCGATCAACAGCTCCTTGCCCTCTGCGGCCGATTCCAGGCCGCCGGCCCAGTGCAAGAGATCAGCGCTGGTTTCGCCGGATTTGAATTCATAGATTGCCGGCGTCTTGACATCACCAAATACCGCCACGCGCGGACCCGCCGCCGGGATCTGGATCACGTCGCCATCACGCAGCGTCTGGTCTTCCGACTTGTCGCCATCGACCAGGATCGCGTACAGATCGACGGTCGCTACCTCCTTGCCGCCGCGCATCAGCTTGACCTTGCGCAAACTGCCACTGTCGCTGGGTCCGCCAGACTTCAGCATCGCATTGAGCAGGGTGCTCATCGCATTCAGGGTGTAGCTGCCGGGCTGACGGGCGTGACCCACCACGTAAATCTGTACTGAGCGGCTTTGTTGCAGGCTGACCGTCAGATCGAAATTGTTGAAGACACGGCTGACGCTTTTCTTCAGCACACCCTGCAAGTCGCGGTAACGCACGCCGGCGACGGAAATATTGCCGACGCGCGGCAGATAGATGGCGCCGTTGCGATCTACGGTCAGGGTCAGGTCGATGTCTACCATGCCCCAGCCTTTGATCTGCAACTGGTCGCCGCTGCCGATCACATAATCGGGATTGACCTGTACGCTTTGTACGGCATCGAATTTTGTCGCTGGATTCTGAAACAGGCGGCTGCCAAACAGCGGCAATATCTGGCCCGTCGATTTTCTCACGAACTCTGTGAAGGGAGGTAGTTTGGGATTGCCTTCCTTGTCTAGCAAATAGCCATGCTCATCCATGAGCGGTGTAGCTGGAGCATTGAGAGAGGCAGGCGCGAGGTTTTTGCCGGTTGTTACTGGCAGATTGTTGATGGATGGTAAGCCCATGCTATTGTCGATGTCATAGCTAGGCGCGGCTACATCCGGAGAGTTGCCAGCGGCATGGAGGCAGGCGCTGCCTAGCAGCAGGCACATGGCCAGTAATGATTTCCCAGGCATTTTCAAAATGCTCATGCTTGATTACCTACTTTTAATGCTTATTGAATAGTGACGTTGAGCTGCACCCCGACCTGCTTGGGGGTGACAACCAGATTGCTTTGATAGCGGCTATTGTCGCGTTGCGACTGCCAGAGCCAATTGCCAACAGCATAACCCAGAATGCCGCCTGCGGTGACATCGGACAACCAGTGATCGCGGCTTGCTATGCGGCCAGCCGCGCCCAGGGCGGCGACGCCATATAACCAAGGTTGATCATATTCCTTGGCGAATGGGGTGACGGTAGCGAACAAGACGGCCGAGTGGTTCGAGGTGAAGCTGCTCTGCCAACGAGATTGTCCAGCCGGCTGGCTGCGCCATGGCGCCTTGTTCTCACCAGGGCGAGCGCGGTTGATGGCGAATTTTAGCATCTCGCTGCCTGCGACCGCCACGGCGCCCGACTCCAGCGCGATCAGTCCGGTATTGCTGAGGCGGTCATCTCCGAGCGCGAAGGCGAGGCCAGACAGCGCGGCGGTGGCGATGGGCAGATCCTTGCCCAGCTTGCCCCAGTTCTTGACCAGTTTATTTTGTTGATGTTCCTTGACGGAGCGATCCACCGACTTGTCCAGCGCCGCCGCAGCGGCGACGACAACGGTCGCTAGCCCCAGTCCAGCGGCCTTGCTGTCCATGTCCAGCCACTGATTGCCGGAGTCCTCCAGGCGCAGTCGGATCATGGGCCATGGCGTATAGCTGGGTAGCGGCGGGGTGACTTGCGGCAGATTCTGTTCGTCGGCGCGCTCCGCGAAGTTGCCCAAGCCGTCATAGGCGTGGATATCGCGTTTCGGATTGCTGAGGATATCATAGAGGTCGCCCGGCGTTATCACCATTTGACCGACGTCGCGGGTCCACGGCGATAGCGAGAAGCTGCCGACGGTGCGGCTGTCGAAAGTCAGCAGGCTGTTGAGCGGGATGGCGAGAAATATCCCTTTGTCATTGTATGGTTTCGATGGGGTGCCGGGTGAGGTGATGTCATTGCCATTGGTTTTGGTATACCAGAAGCCGGCCTCGACGCCTGAGCGGAAGCGGCGCGACAGTTCGAAGCGTACGCCATCGTCCTTGGCGAGGAAACGTCCGGCGCGAACGGTAGCGGTCACCCCCATCGGCAGCTGGTAATGCAGCGATGTAATCGCCGTGACGGTTTGATAGTCGCGCTTGCCGAACCAGCCGTTGACATCTCGCTGTTGCAAGGCATCCACTGCCAGATCGACTGCCCAATTTTTGTTGAAACCGGGGTAATACAACACTTGGCCGCCGGCGCCGCGGAACATTTCTTCATAGATCCCGGCGGAGGCGCGGGCATAGACATTCGGCGCCAATGTCATGTATTGATTCAGCAGCAGGCGATTCAGCTTGGGCGTCTTGACGCGCTTGTAGTCGGCGATGTCGGAGCGAACATGCGGCAACTCGCTGTTGGAAGGTTGCTTGACGGCCGTAATGGTGTTGTACAAATCGGCACTCAGCGCGCTGTCCAGATATAGACCTTTGCTCAATCGACGCTTGTAGGTCGCTTCCGCCATGATGTCATAGTGGAAGGCGCCGCTGGGGTCGTTGAAATAGACGCCCATCTTGGGTGCCAGATGGAAGCGATTGTCTTCAGTATCGTCGCTGGTGACTTGGACCCAGTCGCCATCGCGATTGGTCAGCAGATTGACATTGATGCCCTCGCGCAGCGATTGCGCCAAAGTCTGGCTATCCAGAGGCTGCAGCTCTTCGTCGCGGCCGGGTTTGATATTGACAGTTTGCAGGAAACGCTCGCGGTTGACCTTGCCCAACAGGTAATCGTTGAGCGTGGCCATATCGTAAAAGCTGTAGGTGGCAAGCGGCTGCTCCAGTTCGGTATACACCACCTTGATTTCGCGGGTTTCCAGCGGGGCGTAATACAGCGCAGTCCGCACGGCGCGGCCGACGGCGCGGCCGACATTGGAAATGCGGCTGTTGCTCAGTTCCATCACCAATGTGTCGCGTTGCATGGCGAGGCGGATGTTCTTGAAGTCCTGATTGCCCAGTGCGGAGGCTAGCTGACGGGCATGGTCGCGATCGCCTTGCCACTGCGCAAGCGTCGGCCGGGTGGGCAGGTCGGGTCCGCCGGCGAAAAAGGCGGGTTCCTGGATCTTAGGCACAAACTCCGTGACATTCAGTGGAATATCGATATGCGCATTGATGCTGTTGTGGGTTTTCTGGCGCGCGATTTGTAGCCCTAACCAGCCCCATTGGTATTCCAGGCCAACTGCAGGGCCTTTTTTGCGTTGAACTGCAAAAGTCTGATCTGAGAATGGGTCTTTAGGGTAGTCATTGGCATCATATTCAGCCACGATAGACCAGTTAGGCAGAAAGCTGGGGGTGTAGCGCAAGCCACCGAACATGCCTTTAATACGACCAGTGCCATAACCTAAGGTGGTTTCCAGGCCAGGCAGCAGCTGCTTAGTGGCGATCAGATTTGTGCCTTTCCAGAGGCGAGTGCCCTGAATGTCAGACAGCCCAAGCGTAATCTCTGGGAACCAGCGTGACTCTTCCCATAGACGGAATTTAGTGTCGATGGCTTTATCTTTAAATCGACCGTAGCCACCACCATACTGTTGATCACTGAAGCCTGGCACTCCGGAAATGGATGTGTAGTGTCCCGAAACCTCAAGCCAGGGCAATATGGTCGTCGAGGTCCAGAGAATCCCATATGGCTTGTCATAGCCATAGCCAAAGCTGAGCGTGCCGTCTTCGCCGACGCGCGCTGACGGCATATTGATATAGCCAATCTGGCCATTTAACGATGGCTGAGCCAATGCTCCGCAGGCGAACAGCAGCGGAACCCCTTTTTGCAGCACCCCTGTTACCAGATGGTTTCTGGATTTCTTATGCATTCACACTACCCGGCTTATTTTGAATTTTGATGCGCTAGCTATGTTTCAGGGACATGGCCTTGTGATGATACTGAACTGGCAGATTTTATCTCACTGGGTCACACCAATATTATCTGAGTGACTCAGCCTAGATTAACAGGGGCTATTTCCAGTTCTATTCCCCTGTCGTTGACTTAAGAGCGTGAGGACGTGCGATACGCGCTAATCGTTTGGAGGGCTGATAGTCCAGCTCCGTCGTGATTTGATCGTAATAAAGCCAAACAGACGGAGCCTGTCCGCCTGCTTGGCTTGATAGAGTGGAGTCACGTTATCACGTGACTGCCGCTCTTAGTGGTGAGTTGCAGCAGAGTGGCTCGAGGAGGAGTTGCTGTTGCTGGATACGGCAACAGCAGCCGAAACGGCCGCGCCGATGGCGGCGATGGTGCCTACGCTCAGACCGGCTATGCCTGCCGTGGTGGCGGCAGCACCGGCTATGCCTGCCGTGGTGCCGGCAGCACCGGCTGCAGCGGCGGATGTGGTGCCGGCCGCGGAGGAGCCTGCAGCAGAAGTCGCGGCTGCTTCTCCAGCGGCGAATGCCGGCGAAGCCAGTGCGGCGGAAAGGGCGAGAACAACGATTTTCTTCAGCAGCATATTGTGTTCCTTTATGCGAAATTTAAACTCAAAAAACGGCATACAGCTTGCACTTCTCTCATATGATAAGCCAGCTAGCCGGATAATCAAGAGGGTTAGGATGACGATAGCGTGAAAATTATGCTAAGTATATCGTCCATGATCCACTTACTCCAGCCAGAATTCGGACCGACGACGATGCGCCAGCAGCAATTGGTAGAAGGCTGCCGGGTCCTTGGTGTAGGTCAGTTCGCCGCTAATTGGCTGGTATAGGTCCTGCAGCCGCGATACCCAAAAACGCAGCGCCGCCGCGCGCAGCATGACGGGCCAGCAGTCTCGCTCCGCTTGGCTCAGCGGCCTTTCCGACTGGTAGCCGGCAAGGAACGCTCGCGCCAGTTCATCATCGAGTTCTCCATCATCCCTTCGCGCCCAATCGTTGACGGCGATGGCGATGTCGTATAGCAGAATGTCATTGCAGGCGTAATAGAAGTCGATGAAGCCGCTGATGTTGTCTCCATCCAGCAAGACATTGTCGCGGAACAGATCGGCATGGATGACGCCGCTGGGCAGATGATCGAAACGGTGGCCGTCCTGGAAGTGGATTTCCTCTGCCAAGGTTTCGGCAATGTCTGTCGGCAGTTGCGCATAGAGCTGCTGCGCGGTGAGGCTCCACCAGTGCGGGCCGCGTGGGTTGTGCATTTTCCGCGGGAAAGTGGCGCCGGCCTTGTGCATCTGCGCCAGCATCTCGCCGACGGCGCGGCATTGCGCCGCCGTCGGATGGCTGACGTCGGCGCCTGTCAAGCAGCTGACCAGGCAGGCCGGCTTGCCGGCGAGCAAGGAGGCGAAGCGGTCGGAATGGTCGGCGATGGGGGCCGGGCAGGCGACGCCGTGGCGCGCCAGGTGGCTCATCAAGGACAGGTAGTACGGCAACTCGTCCAGGCGCAGCGTTTCGAACAGCGTCAACACATAGCGGCCATGCGTGGTGGTCACGAAGTAATTGGTGTTGGTGATGCCTGCCGCAATGCCCTGGAAGTCAATCAGCTGGCCCAGCGCATAGCCCTGCAGCCACTGCTGCAGGTTATCGCGGCTGACCGTGGTGTAAACCGACATGCAACCTCCGTCAGAAACGCACCAGCACCCAGCGCGGGATGACGATGCGGTTGGCCGGGTCCACCTGTTTCATGGTGCCGGAGCCATTGTCGTCGACCAGATAATAGGGCACGCCGTGCGCCGGCGTGACCTTGACCATGTACAGCTGGCCGTTCAGCCGATATTCCTCGATTTTTTCATCGCCTTTTTGGATCAGGCGCACTTCCGGCTCCGGTTCGGCGGCGTTTTGCGGGCTGATCACCGGCGGCGGCGGCACCACGGCCTTGGCCGGCGCGGATGCGTCGGCGGCGAAGGCCGGGGCCAGCGGCAGGAGTAGGAGCAGGGCGATGAGGCGGCGCATGGAGTTTCCTTGTATTTGAGTGTGGCGATTATAGGTTGAGCAACTGTTCGCGTTCTTCCGGCAACGCTTCGAAGCCGCGGGTTTCGTAATGTTTGAAAATGGTGTCGACGATTTGTTGCGGGTCATCTATCAGCTGGATCAGGTTCAGGTCGTCCGGATTGATCATGCCCTCGCTGACCAGGCGGTCCTTCACCCAGTCCAGCAGGCCAGCCCAGAACTCGTGGCAGCACAGGATGATGGGGATCTTGCGGCTCTTGCCGGTCTGGATCAATGTCAGCGCCTCGAACATTTCGTCCAGGGTGCCAAAGCCGCCGGGCATCACCACGTAGGCGATGGCGTGCTTGACGAACATCACCTTGCGGCTGAAGAAGTGGTTGAACTTGACCGACAGATCCTGGTACTCGTTGGGTTTCTGCTCGTGCGGCAGCACGATGTTGAGCGCAACGGACGGGCTTCTGCCGTAGAATGCGCCTTTGTTGGCGGCCTCCATGATGCCTGGGCCGCCGCCGGATATCACCGAGAAGCCGGAGTCGGACAGACGCCGCGCCACTTCCTCGGTCAATTTGTAGTATTTGTGATCGCGCGGCGTGCGCGCGCTGCCAAATATGCTCACTGCCGGAGTGATGCCTTGCAGTTCCTCGGCCGACTCGACAAACTCCGACAGGATCTTCATCACGTGCCAGGCTTCGCGCGAACGGAAGCGCTGCATCATGGCGTGACGGTCGCTGGTCTGCGGTAACTTATCGGACAAGCTCATATTCTGCCTCTTATGAAAACATTGTTATTGATCGACGGCTCTTCTTATTTGTACCGCGCCTTTCACGCGATGCCCGATTTACGCTCTCCGGATGGCCGCCCGGTGGGGGCTGTCTATGGCATGGTGAACATGCTCAGGCGGCTGGAGAAGGAGGTTGAATTCGATTATAGCGCCTGCGTCTTCGACGCGAAGGGCAAGACTTTCCGCGACGACCTGTACCCCGAATACAAGGCCAATCGCCCGTCCATGCCGGAGGAGCTTGCCTCCCAGATTACGGCGGTACACGACGTGGTGCAAGCCTCCGGCTGGCCGATGCTGGTGGTGCCGGGCGTGGAAGCGGACGACGTGATCGGCACCCTGGCGCGCGCCGCGGCGGCGGCGGGCATGAAGGTGATCGTCTCCACCGGCGACAAGGACATGGCGCAGCTGGTGACGCCGGATATCACCTTGGTCAACACCATGACCAACGAGCTGCTGGACGAGGCCGGCGTGAAGGAGAAGTTCGGCGTGCCGCCGAGTCTGATCATTGATTACCTGACCCTGATTGGCGATAAGGTCGACAACGTGCCCGGCGTGGACAAGTGCGGCCCGAAGACCGCGGTGAAGTGGTTGGAGGAGTACGGCAGCCTGGACGCCATCATCGCCCAGGCCGACAGCGTCGGCGGCAAGGTGGGCGAAAACCTGCGCGCCGCGCTGGACTGGCTGCCCATGGGCAAGCGCCTGATCACCATCGATTGCGCGGTCGATTTAAGCAAGGATCTGCCGCACGGACTGCCGGGCCTGCAGCATGGCCAGAAGGACAAGCCGCGGCTGGCCGAGCTGTTCCAGGACCTGGGCTTCCGCACTTTCTACCGCGAGGTGACCGAGGGCGCGGAGATGCCGGCCGTGGTCCAGCGCAGTGAGGAGGCTCCCGCCGCGCAAAGCGATCTGTTTGGCGCGGACGAGCCTGTCGCGGCGCAGCCGCAACCGGGCAATGTCGAGCGCCATTACGAAACCATCCTGACCGAGGCGCAACTGGATGCCTGGCTGGCCAAGCTGACGGCGGCCAAGGTGACCTCGTTCGACACCGAAACCACCAGCCTCGATCCGATGCAGGCGCGCATCGTCGGCGTCAGCTTCTCAGTGGAGGCGGGCAAAGCCGCCTATCTGCCGCTGGCCCACCATTACGCTGGCGCGCCGGAGCAATTGCCGGTGGATGCCGCCCTGGCCAAGCTCAAGCCCTGGCTGGAAGATGCCGGCAAAAAGAAATGCGGTCAGAACCTGAAGTACGACTGCCATGTGCTGGCCAATCATGGCATCGCGCTGCGCGGCATCGTCGACGACTCGATGCTGGCCTCCTACGTGCTGGAGAGCCACCAGCGCCACAATATGGATGACCTGGCGCACCGGCATCTGGGCGAGAACACCGTCAGCTACGAGGACATCTGCGGCAAGGGTGCCAAGCAGATCGGCTTTGCCGAAGTGGATGTCGCCATCGCCGCCAATTACGCGGCTGAGGACGCCGATATCACGCTGCGCTTGAACCAGTTCTTCGCCGGCGAGCTTCGCGGCGATCTGGAAAAAGTCTACCGCGATATCGAGCTGCCGGTGGCCGAGGTGCTGTTCAAGATGGAACGCCACGGCGTGCTGATCGACCGCGACAAGTTGAATGCCCAGAGCCACCAGCTGGGCAGCCAGATGCTGCAGCTGGAACAGCAGGCGTATGAGCTGGCCGGCCAGCCTTTCAACTTGAACTCGCCCAAGCAGCTGCAGGAAATTCTGTTCGGCAAGCTGGCCATCTCCACCAAGGGCGTCAAGAAAACGCCGAGCGGCGGTTTCTCTACCGATGAGTCGGTGCTGGAGCAACTGGCGCTGGACCACCCCTTGCCCAAGCGCATTCTGGAGTATCGAGGCCTGGCCAAGCTGAAGTCCACTTACACCGATAAATTGCCGACGCTGATTTATCCACAGACCGGCCGCGTGCACACGACTTATGCACAGGCAGTGGCGATTACCGGCCGGCTGTCCAGCAACGATCCCAATCTGCAGAACATCCCGGTGCGCACCGCCGAGGGGCGCCGCGTGCGCGAAGCCTTCATCGCTCCGCCTGGTTGGCAGATCGTCTCGGCCGACTATTCGCAGATCGAGTTGCGCATCATGGCGCATCTGTCCGACGACGAGGGCATGCTGAAGGCTTTCGCCAGCGGCGAGGACATCCACCGCGCCACGGCTGCGGAAGTGTTCGGCGTCGACTTGTCCGCTGTCACATCCGACCAGCGCCGCGCGGCCAAGGCGATCAACTTCGGCCTGATCTACGGCATGAGCGCGTTTGGACTGGCCGCCCAGCTCGACATCGAGCGCAGCGCCGCCCAGCAGTACATCGACCGCTACTTCATGCGCTACCCGGGCGTGGCCGAGTATATGCAGACCACGCGCGAGAAAGCGCGCGAGCAGGGTTACGTCGAAACCGTGTTCGGCCGCCGGCTGTATCTGCCGGACATCAAACTGTCCAACCCCGCCCGTCGCGCCGGCGCCGAACGCGCGGCGATCAACGCGCCGATGCAGGGCACGGCCGCCGATCTGATCAAGCTGGCGATGATCGCGGTACAAAATTGGCTGGAGCGCGACGGCCTCTCCAGCAAGCTGATCATGCAGGTGCACGACGAACTGGTGCTGGAAGTGCCGCAGGCCGAGCTCGACTTGGTCAAGCAGAAGCTGCCGGCCATCATGGCTGGCGTGGCTGAGCTGAAAGTGCCGCTGCTGGCCGAAGTGGGCGCCGGCGACAGCTGGGAAGCCGCGCACTGATTCGTTTGTGAACCGTCCCATTCAACGGCGCCTTGGGGCGCCGTTTTCGCATCCGCCGCTTGGCACCTGAACTAAGGTCTGGGCCAGGCATCGCAGGCTCCGGCTTTTGGACAGGCGGAGCTTGGTTGCCGCGGCGAGATTTTCCAGACTGGAAACTCTTGAATGGCGACGGAGGCAATATGGGCCGACCAGCCCAACAAGGCATGACGCTGGCGGAACTGATGGCAGCAGTCGGCATCGCGGTGATTGTTTCCCTGCTGGCCGTTCCGCTGCTGGGCGCGGCGCGGGACAGACAGCGCCTGCTTGGCCACGGCCTGCTGTTGCTGAACAGCGTCCATCAGGCCAGGGCCGAGGCCTTGCGCCGCAACCAGCCGGTTTTCCTGTGCGCCGCCAATCTAAAAACCAACCTCGAATTGCAGGGCTGCCAGCCGGTGCAGCCAGGTTCGCAGCAGGTCTGGCGCGAGGGGGGATTGGTTTATGCCGACAAAGGCATGGACAACGCCAGTTACGACGGCGGCGAGCGCTTGCGGCTGGCGATGTTCGACCGTGAGCGGGTGCGCGTGCAGGCGCCGGTGCGGCAATTGACGCTGCTGCCGGAGGGACGGGTGGAGCCGGAGGGCGGCTTGGTCTTTCAACTGCGTTCCGGCAGCCGTTGCCTGGCCGTGTCGGTGGCGGCGGACGGCCGCGCTGCGTTGGGGGGCATCGCCGATGATTGCGCGTGAATCGGGATTCAGCCTCTTGGAAACCATGGTGGCGCTGTCGATCTGGCTGGCGGCGCTGCTGGCGCTGGCCAGCATGCAGGCGCGATCATTGCACCATGCGCGGGAGGCGGAGCTGCGCGCCCGCATCGACATGGCGGTCAGCAATTTGGCCAACGCCATCCAGGCGCGGCCCGAGGCGCATTGGATTCATTATCTGGAAAGCGGTTACGACGATCACCTGTCGGCGCCGGACTGCGCGCTAGGCTGCGATCCGGCGCAACAGGCGGCGGCCGATTTATCGCGCTTCAAGCAAGCCTTGCGCGCGAGCGGCAACCTGGCCGAGCGGGCGCGCGCCGCGGTGTGCCGCGGCGATGTCAAAAACAAGCCCACGCTGCATGCGCCCGGCTGCGGCGGCAGCGGGCCTTTGGCGATACGCGTGGCCTGGCGCAGCCGCCAGGGGCAGGGCTGGCAGGAGCATGCCGATGTCTGGCCGTTGCAGCCTTGACGTACAGCGCGGCGGGGTGCTGCTCGGCATATTGCTGGCCACCGCGCTGGGCGCGCTGGTGACGGCTTTGGCGCTGACCTCGCTCACGGCGACCAACCAATCCGTGAAAGACGCCGCGCGGCATCTGGAGGCGCGGCAGCAGGCGCTCTGGGCGATGGGGCAACTGGCGAGAGACGTGGCGAAGCACCGCCATTTTGGTTGCGGCGCGCAGGCGTGGACGGCGCAGGATTTTGCCGCCGGCCATTGGCGACTATGGCTGCCCGGCCGCTGGCTGCCGCATCGTAAACTGCTGCGCGACGACAAACAGCAATTGGCCGGAATCGAACTGGAACCGCTGGCGAGCAGCAATAGCCAGTCGTGGCCGCAGAGTCTGTTGAGCAGCTGCGCGGCAACATTGGCGTTGACGGGCGCGTCGGCGCAGTGGCTGGGCGGCGCCAATGCGCCTCTTCTGCAGCTGACGCCGGCTCTGCCATTGCAGACTGCGGAGCAGACGGATGGCCTGCATGCGCCTTCGCTGCAGCTGTGGTTGCCGCTGGAGCGGCACTATGAGCTGCGCGACCACCGCTTGCTGGCGCGAGACCGCCTGGGCGGCCTGCCGCTTGGCGCAGAACGCTTGCTGCTCGATAACGTCGAGCAATTGTCGATCCGCGTGCAGTTGCGCTCCAGTTGTGGCGAGGGGGCGGCATGGCAATGGCGCGGGGCGGAGGCGCTGGACGCCAGCGCCGCGCAGCGCTTGGCGGCGGCGCGGCTGGAGTTGGCGTGGCGGCCGGATAGCCGCCGGGCGCGGGTGGAGCGTTTGAGCCAGGACTTGCCGTTGATGTCGGCTTCGTCATGCGGGGGTAAGACATGAATCATTCTGCGCAACGCGGCGGCGCCTTGTTGATGGTAATGGGGTTGTTGTCACTGTTGGCCATGCTGGTGTTGTCGTCGTCGCAGCTTATCCTCAGCGCGCGCTTGCTGGCGGCCAATGCACAGGAGCGCCGCCGCGCCGAAGGGTTGGCGCGGCAGGCTTTGCGCGGCGCGGAGCAATGGGTGTGGCAATGGGACCTGAAAAACGATATGGCCAGCCGGGCAAACGATCCCGCCAAGTTGTATGGCCACGAGGCTGTATTTTCGCCTACCTGCCATGGGACGCATGGCAAGGGCTTGTGCGAGCCGACGACGCCGCCGGAGAAACAAAATCTGAACGGCGTGCCATTGCTGCATCCCTGCGGCAACAGCCGGGAGTACGAACTGGAACCGTCGGTCAAGCAATGGCAATGCCCGCAGGGCGTGAGGGCCGGCAGCTTGTCGTGGGCGAATCCGCGTTATGTGGTGGAATTGATCGACCCGCGTTTCGGTTCGGGGCAGGCCGGTCCGGCGCGTTTGTACCGGATCACGGTGCGCGCCTGGGGACATAGCCGCTTCAGCGCGGTGACGCTGCAAAGCTGGTATCGAGTGGACAATGGCGGCGAAGGGCGCCGGCTGGGCTGGGAGGAGAAAGCGCGATGAATAGAAGAGGACTGCGTGGCTTCACTCTGCTGGAAATGATGATCTGTCTGGCGATTGCCGCCTTGCTGCTGTCTTTGGCGGCGCCGGCTTATCAGCAATACATGCAGCGGGCGCGGCTGGCGGAGGCGAAGGCGGCGCTGCTGGAAAACAGCCACTTCATGCAGCGCTGGTATCACGAATACGGCGTCTATTATCAGGATGGTCCGCTGGCCTGGCCCACCTTGCCGGCGAGCGGAACGACCGCCTTCGCCATAGGCTTCAGCAGCGCAACGCCCTCGACCGACAATGTCGAGCAGGCCAGCTTCATCATCGAGGCGCGGCCCAAGCCCGGTTCCGGCCTGGATGAGTGGCTGCTGAAGGTCGACCAGGACGGATCGATCAAGCAGTGTCGGCTAGACGGCGGCAGCGAGCAGTGCCAGCTTTGAACCGCGCCTGGTTTAGCGCGATCAGGCCTGTTGCGGCGCCGGATCGTCCCCCCATGGCGCCACCTTGACCAGCAGCATCATGCCGGGAATCGCCAGCGCGGTGCACAGGAAGAAGAACGAGGTCCAGCCTATGGACTCCACAATGTAGCCGGTGGCGGCGTTGGCCAGCGTGCGCGGCACCGCCGCCAGACTGGTGAACAGGGCGAACTGGGTGGCGGTGTAGGCGGGATGGGTGCTGCGGGCGATGAAGGCGACAAAAGCCGCGGTGCCGAGACCTACGCCCAAGGCCTCGAAGCCGATCACCACCGCCAGCATCGCCAATTGCTCCGCGCCCACGCTGTCGAAGCGGCCGTAGCTGGCCAGCCAGGCAAAGCCCAGGATGGACACCACCTGCACCACCCCGAAGGCCCACAAGGCGCGGTTGATGCCCAGCTTGATCATCCATACGCCGCCCAGCAAGCCGCCGATCACCGCCGGCCAGAGTCCAGCGTGCTTGGCCACCAGGCCGATCTGCGATTTGGCGTAACCCATGTCCAGATAAAACGGCGTGGCCAGCGAGGTGGCCATGCTGTCGCCGAGCTTGTACAGGAAGATGAAGCCCAGTATCCACAGCGCGCCCTGCCAGCCCTGGCGGGTGACGAATTCATGGAACGGCTCCACCACCGCCTGGCGCAGGGTTTTCGGGCTGCCGGAGGCCAGCTTGGGCTCCTTGACCATCAGCGTCATCAGCGCGCCGGGCAGCATGAACAGAGCGGTGATGACGAACACGCTGCCCCAGGGCATACGGTCGGCCAGGATCAGCGACAGCGAGCCCGGCACCAGGCCGGCCAGGCGGTAGGCATTGATATGCACGGTGTTGCCGAGGCCGAGTTCGGCGTCGCTGAGGATTTCGCGGCGGAAGGCGTCCAGCACGATATCCTGGCTGGCGGAGAAGAAGGCCACCGTCAGCGCCAAGCCGGCGATGCTCCAGATGTCCTGTTTGGGATCGAACAGGCCGAACACCGCCAAGCTGGCCAGCAGCGCCAGCTGGCTGGCCAGCATCCAGCCGCGACGGCGGCCCAAGAGCGGCAGCGCGTAGCGGTCCATCAGCGGCGACCACAGGAATTTCCAGGTGTAGGGCAGGCCGATCAAGGCGAACAGGCCGATGGACTTCAGGTCCACACCCTCGCTGCGCAGCCAGGCCGGCAGCAGATTGATCAGCGCGTACAAAGGCAGGCCGGAAGCGAAGCCGGTGAATACGCAGACGAGCATGGTGCGCGAGAACACGTCGCGCCGCCAGTTGATGGTGGCTAGGGTCATGGGCTGGTTGTCGTTATGGTTGGCGGGCCGCCCGCGCCGGGCGCGGACGGAAATCAGCGCCGCAGCGCCCGTGCTATCTTCTGGTCGGTCTTGTACTGGCTCAGCGCGTACACCGACCACAACGCGGCCGGCAGCCAGCCGATGATGGTCAGTTGCAGCAGCAGGCAGAACAGGCCGGCGAAGGGCCGGCCTATGGTGAAGAACTGCAGCCATGGCAGGAAAATGGCCAGCAACAGGCGCATGTTTCTCTCCTTGTGCGGGACGGAATCAGCCGCGCGCCACCCGGTAGAAGGCCAGGCTGCCGCGCAGGTTTGGCAGCAAGGATACCCGCTTGCCCTTGTCCATGACCACCCTCTGCATCACTCGGATGCGGTTTTTGGCGCAGAGTTCCTCGAAGTCGCCCAGCATGCACCAGTGGATGTTAGGGGTGTCGTACCACTGATACGGGATGGTGTCGGACACCGGCATATGGCCCTGCAGGATCTGCAGCCGGTTCTGCCAATAGCCGAAGTTGGGGAAGGTGACGATGGCCTCGCGACCGACGCGCAGCATCTCGTTGAGAATGGCCTCGGTGTGGCGCATCGCCTGTATGGTCTGCGACAGCACCACGTGGTCGAAGCGCGCGTCGCCGAAGTCGGCCAGGCCGGTTTCCAGGTCGCCCTGGATGGCGTTGACGCCGGAGGCGACGCAGCGCACCACATTGGCCACGTCGAAGTCCACGCCATAGCCCTGTATCTGCTTGTCCTGCTGCAGGGCGGCCAGAAGCTGGCCGTCGCCGCAGCCCAGGTCCAGCACTCGGCTGTGCGGGGCGATCCAGTCGGCTATCAGTTGCAGGTCGGGACGGAGGGTCTGGATAGCGCTCATGCGTTCACCTCCTGCGCCACGCGCTGAAGATAGGCGCGCATCAGCTCCACATACGGCTGATCCAGCATCAGGAAGGCGTCATGGCCGTGCGCCGACTCGATCTCGGCATAGCTGACGCGCTTGCCGGCGGCGATCAGCGCCTGCACCGTCTCGCGCGAGCGTTCCGGCGAGAAGCGCCAGTCGCTGGTGAAGCTGGCCAGCAGGAATTGAGCCTGCGCCGGCTCCAGCGCGGCGGCCAGGTCGCCGCCGTGTTCCCGGGCCGGGTCGAAGTAGTCGAGCGCCTTGGTCATCAATAGATAGGTATTGCCGTCGAAGTAGTCGGAGAACTTGTCGCCCTGATAGCGCAGATAGCTCTCGATCTCGAATTCCACATCGTAGCCGAAGCGGTATTCGCCGGAACGCAGCATGCGGCCGAATTTCTCGCCCATGCCGTCATCGGACAAATACGTGATGTGGCCCAGCATGCGGGCCAGGCGCAGGCCGCGGCGGGGGATGGTGCCCTGCTGGTAGAAGTCGCCGCCGCAGAAGTCCGGGTCGGACAGGATGGCCTGGCGCGCCACGTCGTTGAAGGCGATGTTCTGCGCCGACAGCTTGGGCGCGGAGGCGATGACCAGCGCGTGCGCCACGCGATCGGGATACGCGATGCTCCACTGCAAGGCCTGCATGCCGCCGAGCGAGCCGCCTATCACCGCCGCCCAGCGCGTGATGCCCAGGCGGTCGGCCAGGCGGGCTTGCGAGGTCACCCAGTCCTGCACCGTCACCACCGGAAAGGCCGAGCCCCAGGGCTGGCCGGTGGCCGAGTTCAGGCTGGACGGGCCGGTGCTGCCGTGGCAGCCGCCCAGATTGTTGACGCCGACGACGAAGAAGCGGCTGGTGTCGATGGGTTTGCCGGGGCCGACCATATTGTCCCACCAACCGGCAGCCTTATCGTCAGGCTGGTAACGTCCGGCGACATGATGATGGCCGGACAGGGCGTGGCAGACCAGGATGGCGTTGCTCTTGTCGGCGTTGAGCCGGCCGTAGGTTTCGAAGCGCAACTGGTAGCTGGGCAGCACGGCGCCGCTGGCGAGCGGCAAGGGGACATCGAATACGGCGTCTTCGGCCGCGACGATGCCTACCGAACAATCGGAGTCGGTCATGGATTTGGGGGCCTCTTCTATTTTTATCCGCGCCCGCCGCTCTCTGCCGGAGCATGTCTTGGCGCGGTCTCCTGCGGCTACCGTCCGATTATATCCACAACATCGGCTTGCGCGGGAAGTGGTCGCGCCGGGATAATCGGCCGTTCTCCGTCACCGGTGCCGCCATGTTCGGACGCCTGTTCAAATTCTTCGCGCTGTGCCTGATCCTGTGGACCGTCGCCCGCTGGCTGCTGGGGCCGCGCCAGCGCCGCACGCTGCATGAGCTGTTCTCCGCGTTGGCCATCGCCTTGCTGATCAGCGCCGGGCTGTTCTGCGTGCTGTATTGGCTGGGTTGGCATACTATCTGAATCGGCAAGTCCTTGATCCCGCTCAGCTTGTCTGAGGCCGCATCGCGCTAGACTGCGCGCTTTTGCCGGCAACGCGATGGATCTGACCCGCCACCTTCATACCTTTGGCTATTACCTGAAACAGCGCTTCGGCCAGACCGTGCATAAGCTGTCGTTGGCCGGCGATTTCACCTGTCCCAACCGCGACGGCACGCTGGGACGCGGCGGCTGCGCGTTTTGCAATGTCCGCAGCTTTGGCCGTGACGCCGCCGCGCTTTCCATCAGCCAGCAGTTGGCGCGCGAAAAGGCCAAGACCGACCGCGCCAGGCTATACCTGGCCTATTTCCAGGCCTACACCAGCACCTATGCCGAAGTGGAAACGCTGCGCGCGTTGTACGACGAAGCGACTTCTGCCGCCGATGTGGCGGGGCTGTGCGTCGGCACCCGGCCCGATTGTGTGCCGGACGCCGCGCTGGATTTGCTGGCGGCTTACCGGGACGCGGGCAATGAAGTGTGGCTGGAGCTGGGCCTGCAGACCGCGCACGACCGCACCCAGGTCTTGATCCGGCGCGGCCACACGCTGGCCGATTACCGCGATGCTGTCCGCCGCGCCCACGCGCGCGGACTCAAGGTGTGCGCTCATCTGATCGTCGGCCTGCCGGGCGAGGGGAAGGATGATGCGCGCTCGACGCTGGACACCGTGCTGGATATCGGCGTCGAGGGCCTGAAGCTGCACCCGCTGATGATCGTCCGCGGCAGCCGGATGGCGGCGCAGTACCGGCGCGGCGAAGTGTCGCCCATGGCGCTGGATGACTACGCCGACCTGGCAGAATGCCTGATCCGCCACACGCCGCCGGAGGTGGTGTATCACCGGATTTCCGCCACCGCCCAGGCGCCGACGCTGATCGCGCCGGACTGGTGCGGCCCGCGCTGGGCCGCCTTGCAGGCCATAGGCGAGCGGTTGGCGCGGGAGGGCGGGCAGGGCAGCGCGCTAGGGGCTGTTGACGTTTGGTGAGTGGATCGCGTTTGCGCTACGCCAAACCCGCAGGGCCGGGCGCCTTTCGCGCCGACTCTTCGTTGTTCCGCGCTGGCAGAGAATGAAATGCGGCGCGCGAAACGCCTCGATTCGTCGCGAAACGCATCCCGGCGCGACCGCCCACCAAACGTCAACAGCCCCTAGGGCGCGGCTGGATGCCTTGATCGGACAAAACTGTTTTCATGCGCTACTGTCAGAATCCGGAGGATGGTCCGACCAAATGGAAACGACAGGAGAGCCGCCATGCTGATCAGAAAACCCGCCGACCATTTGCCGTCGGACATCACCAGCGAATCGGTCTATTTCAACCGCCGCGCTTTCATGCTGGGTGCCGCCGGCCTGTTGCTGTCGGCGGAAACGCTGGCGGGCCTGAACGCCAAGAAAAGTCCGTTGTCGCAGCTTGCCGCCAACGACAAGCCCAACAGTTTGAAGGACATCACCAGCTACAATAATTTCTACGAGTTCGGCACGGACAAGTCCGATCCGGCGCAGAACGCCGGCAGCCTGAAGATGCGGCCTTGGAGCGTGCTGGTGGACGGCGAGGTGGCCAAGCCGCGCCGTTTCGCCATCGAGGATTTGCTGAAGTTTCCCTTGGAGGAGCGGGTCTACCGGCTGCGCTGCGTCGAGGGTTGGAGCATGGTGATTCCGTGGGTGGGGTTTCCGCTGGCCAGCCTGCTCAAGCAGATGAATCCGACTTCGCGCGCCAAGTATGTGTCGTTCGAGACCTTGCAGCGGCCCAGCGAAATGCCGGGGCAGCGCACATCGGTGCTGGAGTGGCCGTATCGCGAAGGCCTGCGCATCGACGAGGCGATGCATCCGCTGACCATACTGGCGGTGGGCCTGTACGGCAATGTGCTGCCGAATCAGAACGGCGCGCCGATCCGCCTGGTGGTGCCGTGGAAGTACGGCTTCAAGAGCATCAAGTCCATCGTGCGCATCCGGCTGCAGGAAACGATGCCGGCCACCAGTTGGAATCTGGCCAATGCCCATGAGTACGGCTTCTATTCAAACGTGAACCCGGAAGTGGACCATCCGCGCTGGAGCCAGGCGTCGGAGCGGCGCATCGGCGAATTCTTCAAGCGCAAGACGTTGATGTTCAACGGCTATGCCGACCAGGTGGCCGGGCTGTACCGCGGCATGGATTTGAGAAGGAACTACTGATGACGACGCTGCGCATGAAATCCCCTGCTTCCGCGGTCGACCGCCGGCTCGCCATCGGCAAGGCATTGTTGTTCATCGTCTGCCTGCTGCCGCTGTCGCGCGCCGCCTGGATCGTCTTGTCCGGCGAGGCGGTGAATCTGGTCGAATTCATCACCCGCTCCACCGGCACCTGGACGCTGGTGTGGCTGCTGGCCACGCTGTCCATGACGCCGCTGCGCCGTTTCACTGGCCAGGCTTGGCCGCTGAAATGCCGGCGCATGCTGGGCTTGTTCGCGTTTTTCTACGCCAGCCTGCATTTCACCACCTATATCTGGCTGGACCAGTTTTTCGATTGCCACCACATCCTGAAGGACATCGTCAAACGTCCGTTCATCACCGTCGGCTTTGCCGCCATCGTGCTGATGTCGCCGCTGGCGTTGACCTCCACCCAGGGCTGGATGCGCCGGCTCAAGCGTAACTGGGGCAAGCTGCATCGGCTGGTGTATCCGGTGGCCATCCTGGCGGTGACGCATTACTGGTGGCTGGTGAAGAAAGACATCACCCAGCCCTTGATCTACGCCGCGGTGTTGGCCCTGCTGTTGGGGCTGAGGCTGTGGTGGCGCGCGCGCAAAGCTTGATCGGCCTGCTTGGCACAGGCGGGCCGGCGTTTTAAAGTCGGGTGTTTTGTCTTAGCCGCAAGCGAATCATCATGTCGAAGGAAAAAGCCCCGGTCACCCAGGCCATCCGCGTGCTGCGCGAGCACAAGGTCGATTACAGCGAACACCTGTACAAGTACGAGGAAAAGGGCGGCACCACGGTGTCGGCGCGCGAACTGGGCGTGGACGAGCACGCGGTGGTCAAGACGCTGATCATGGAGGATGAAAACAAGCATCCGTTGATCGTGCTGATGCACGGCGATTGCGAAGTCGGCACCGGGATGCTGGCCAAGCAGATCGGCGTCAAGAAGATCCACCCCTGCGATCCGAAAACGGCCGACAAGCACAGCGGCTATCAGGTGGGCGGCACCAGCCCGTTCGGCACCCGCCACGCCATGCCGGTCTATATGGAAGCCAGCATCGCCGAGCTGCCGGTCATCTACATCAATGGCGGCAAGCGCGGTTTCCTGGTCGGCGTCAGCCCGCAGGACGTCATCCGCGTGCTGCAGCCGACGCTGGTCAACGCGGCGGCATAGCCTCGGGGAAGTTGCGCTGGTAGATGGCTTTCAGCGAGCCATCCTTTTCCATCTGCTCCAGCGCGCGGGCAACATCGTCGCGGATGCGCGCCGCCTGAGGGTAAGCGCGCGAGAACATCAGAGCAAGCGGCGTTTCCTTATCCAGCGGGGTGGGGATGTAGCCGAACTCCTTTTCATGCTCCGGCATGCTGCTGTGTATCTGGAACAAGCCGCGTTCCAGCGTCATCGGCGCCAAGTCCAGATGTCCCAATTGCAGTTGCCGCAGCGCGTTTATCTCGTCGTTGGTCTGCAGCGTGTTCAGCTTGTGTTGCTGGAATAACGGGATATACCAATAGCCGAGTTGAATGGCGATACGGTAGCCGCGCAACTCGTCCAGCGATTTGAATTGCAGCGGCGGATGCGGCATATGCGGCTTGTGGTAGAACAGATAGCTGGTGGAGCGCATCAGCGGGGCGGAGAAGTCGAACTCGGTCTCGCGCTCCTGCGTCGGGCGGTAGGGGAAGGCGGCGGCGGCTTTGCCCATCCGTATCATCGCCTCGGCCTGCGGCCAGCTCATGTAATTGAGATGGACCTGATAGCCGGCGCGCTGAAAGGCTTGGCGCACCATTTGCGAGAAAACCCCGTCTTGCTGCAGGCTTTGCGAGACGAAGGGCGGCCATTCGCCGGTGGCCAGCTCGACGGTGGGCTCCGCTGCTGCCAGGCTGCAGCGGAGCGACAACGCGAAAACGAGCAATAGCAAACGCCGCATGGCCATTCCTTGGATGTGGGGCTTACTGTGTTATCGCACAGCGCCTTCCGCCAACCAAGTTTTCGCCGGATGGGCCAAGCCTAGGGGCTGTTGACGTTTGGTGAGTGGATCGCGTTTGAGCCGATTTGTGCCGGAAGCAAGGCGCACAGTCCGCCG